>JAJEEZ010000202.1:0-10961 GCA_022820705.1 Candidatus Latescibacterota bacterium
GGGCCGCGTCGAATTGGAATTTGTTCAGATAAGGTGGGTACTTCTGAGTGATAATGCGCTGGGCGTAGTGTACTTGGAGCAGGTAGCGCGTCTGGTTGCTCGTATTGGCCGTGCCCCGGTGCCAAACCTCGCAGCGGAACAGCACGCAGTCGCCGGCCTTGCACAAGATGCTCTGCTCCTCGACGCCCTTAAAACTGGTCTCGCCCGCACGGGGCCGCCGACCCGCGCGGTGGCTGCCCGGCACGAAGTGAGTAGGCCCCAACTCCTCGGTCAGATCGTCGAGATAGTAATGGGCTGTGGTGATAAAGATTGGAATTTCTACCGCTGGGTGGTCCATGACTTCTTCCGGCAGGGTCAGCGGCTGCCAGTCGGCGTGCAGGGTTTGGTCCGGGCGGCCGGGGCCGGTAATCCAAGCCGTCATGCCGATGCAGTGGCAGTCGTCGCCGTGTACCGCTTCGACTAGGTCGATGATTTCGGTTCGGTCCAAGTACTGGGCGAAGATCGGCGCGCGGTTAAAGGCGTTGTTGATGCTCTTGTTGAGGAAGCCATGTTCGGCGGGGTCGGTGTGGCGGTCGTAGCTTTCCTCCAGCGCGGTCAGCTCGTCCATGGCTTGGCGCAACTCGGCGATTTCTTGCTCGTTGAGCACTTGGGGAAAATAGGCGTACCCGTCTTCCTTCATCGCCTGCACATAGCCCGCTAAATCGGGCCGCGCCACCAGCGGCAACGCCGTTGTCATAGAGTCTCTCTTCGGGGCTAGTAGTACGGGTTTTCTCCCGCGGCGTGATCCGTTGCGTCAACCACGTCTTCCACCTCGGGCACGGCCTCCTTGATCATGCGAATGATGCCCTGTTTGAGCGTCACATCGGCTTGGCCACAGCCCTGACAGCCCCCGCCCATCTGCACAAATACCGTGTTGCCTTTAATATCTACTAAGGTCACCACGCCGCCGTGCGAAGCCACGCCCGGGTTGATTTGCGTTTCGATGACGCGGTGGACGGCCTCGGCCACCGGGCCGCTCAGATGCGCGGGCATCTTGCGCGGGCGCTCAATCTTGAAGCCCGAACCCATCAGCCCATCTACGTAATCCACCTTGGCTTCCGCCAACAGGTCGGCACTTTCGGGATCGATGTACACGTCAAATCCCTCGAAGTGGACGACCTGATCGTCGCCGCCTACTTGTTGGTCGGAGATGAACGCCAGCTTGTAGTCAACCTGCTTGGCGGGGTCGAGGCGGGCACCGATGCGCAAACCCTTGACCGGCTTGTCGCTTGCGGCGACTAGATTGGCAATTTTCTCTTCTGCTGCTTCAGTAATGGTAATCATGGTCTGTCCTCCGTCGAGACGTAACTGTTTGATAATACCGAGACAGTGGGCGGCGACGCAAGCGGCCCATTCCTAGAATCTCGGGTCAATCGGCGCACTTTCCAGCGCCAAGACTCCAAAGACGCATTCGTGTACCCGGTGCAAGGGCTGTCCGGCGACAAACCGCTCCAGGCCCTCCACCCCCAGCGCAAATTCCCGCAGGGCCAACGCCTGTTTGCCCTTGAGATTGCGGCGGCGCAAAAGGTCTATGCGCTCCGTGTACTCAGGCCCGTATATAAGCCGCAAATACGCGCGGCCCCGGCACTTGAGCGCCGGCTGGACGAGGCCGCGTTCGCCTGTGCAGACGAAGTCTAGAGGCTTCGCGACGAATCCTTCGCTGCCGCTGGCAGTCAATTCCTCCCACCACCTTACTACTTCACTGCTGCTGTCCATGTCGTCCAAAACCACCCGTCGGCGATCTACCGCGCACAGCAACTCCGGCTCGGCCGCGCAGAGCTTGTCCAAGGTCTCCAGATGCCACGCGTGGGTTTGGTTGACGTGAACCTGTCCCTCCGTGGCCAAGAGGTGGAAAGGAGCCACTTTGAGACCCTTGAGCGCGCGCACCGGCCAGCAATAGGGGCGATACGCCGCGGCGTAGTGCGCCACGGACTCGGCCCGGCTGCGGCAACGGCGCAACAACTCGCCTATTTCCACGCCCCGCGCCGCCGCCTGCTCTAGCGCGCCCACAGACGCTGCCAACGACACCCGCGCTGCCGCGCCCACCGCGGCGTACTGGTCTTCGAGTAGCTGCTGCGCCTTGGCCGACCAAGGCATGATCTCGGCGTCGAGTATCGCCCAGTCCGTCGCCAGCGCACTCCACAGTTCGCTGCGCTCAAAGGCCCGGCGCACGTGGTCCAAGATTCCCGCTTCCAAATCCGCATCCGCAAAAAAGCGGCGGCCCGTGCGCGTGTAGCAGATACCCGCGCTGCCGTCCTCTATGCCAAAGCGCCGCTGCGCTGTCGCCGGGTCGCGGCAGACGATCAGCACGGCCCGCGAGCCCATCTGCTTCTCCTCGCAGACGAGCTCGCGCACGCCGCAGCGGCGATAGTACGCCAAGACCTCGTCCGGGTGTTCGAGCAAGTCGGGGCGGGTGCTGGTTTGGGATGGGGCCATCGTCGGCGGCAGATAGACCAGCCACCGGTGATCAACGGCAAAGCGGCTCATCACCTCCAGTGCCGCGGCCGCCCGCTCTGCGTGGACGAAAACTCGGCCCATCAACCGCGTCTCCACGCGCCGACCTTTGGCTGAGCTCGAGTCGAAGCCCCCGGCCACATCCGCTAAGTCGAGCACATCGTCGCGCGTCTGTTGCGCCGCCAAGGGGCGGACCGGCTCGGCGTACTGCGCCTTGGCCGGGACGGATACGAGTTCCAACTCGGGATAGCGCAGCGCTGTCAGCACACCGCCAAAGACGCAGCCAGTGTCGATGTTGATCGCGTTGTTGACCCACTCGGGCTGCGCCACAGGCGTGTGGCCATAGACGACGCGGGCGCGGCCCCGATACTCAGCCGCCCAATCGCGGCGCACCGGCAGGCCAAATTCGTCCACCTCGCCCGTCACGTCCCCGTACAGGGCAAATGAGCGCACGGCCCCGGAGGCGCGGCCAGCCATCTCCTCCTTCATACCCGCGTGTGCTACTACCAGCGCGCCCCCGTCGAGGACGTAGTGGCTGACTAGGCCACCGAGAAAGGTTTCGACTTTTTTCTTGAACTCTGCGGTCTCGTCGTCAAGCTGGGTCAGCGTCTCCGCCAAGCCGTGCGTGCGTTGGACCTTTCTGCCCTGCAAGGCCCGGACCAAGCGCGCGTCGTGATTGCCCGGCACGCACAGGGCCGCGCCCGACTCCACCATGCGCATGACCAGCGCGAGGACGCCGGGGGCGTTGGGGCCGCGGTCCACCAAATCGCCGACGAAGACGGCCTTGCGCCCCGGCGGCGGCTCCACCTTTTCCCCTGCAATGCGATACCCTAGCTGGTCAAGTAGAATTTCGAGTTCGGCGCAACACCCGTGGACATCGCCGATGATGTCGAATGGACCGCACTCCTCGCGGCGGTCCGGCCACAGCTTCTCCCGCACCACTTCGGCTCGCGCCACATCCGCGGGCGAGCGCAGCGCAAAGGTGCGGCGAAAGCCCTCGCGCTTGAGGCCCTTGAGGCCGCGGCGTAGCTGGCGGTGTTGTCGGGGAATTACATGAGGGGGCAAGTCGCGGTCTGTGCGCACGGCCGCGCGCTCCTCGCAGAGCGCCTGGGGCAGGTCGAAGACGATGGCCACTGGCTGGGCGTGATAGCGCTTGGCCAGTTCCACCAGCGGCTTGCGCGCCTCGGGCTGGACGTTGGTCGCATCTACCACGGTCAACAGGCCCCGCGCCAAGCGGCGGGCAGCGACAAAGTGCAGAGCGGCGAACGCATCGTCCGTGGCCTCTAAGCTGTTTTCGTCGTCTGCGACCACGCCGCGAAAAAAGTCCGCGGAAAGCACTTCGGTCGAGAGGAAGTGCTCGCGGGCAAAGGTCGATTTGCCCGCGCTAGAAACGCCGATCAGCACCACCAGCGAGAGGTCGGGTATCGAGAGCCGAATTTTTTCGTCAGCCACGAGTACCCCCCACAGAGAAAATCGCCATTTGCGTCGGCGCGCCTAGCTCGGGGTCCTCCGGGCCGACGGGCGCGATGCGCACGGCATATCCATAGCGCTTTCCCACCTCCTCGGCCCACGCCCCAAATTCCGCTCGCCGCCACTCAAATCGATGGTCGGGATGGCGAAATGTACCGGCTGGCAACGCGTCCCAATGGGCGTTGTATTCGGCGTTGGGGGTAGTTACCACTACCGTAGCGGGTCGGGCGAACTCGAACACGGCCCGCTCGCAGGCCCGTAGCTGCGGCGGGTCCAAATGCTCGACGACCTCCACTAGTGCCGCAGCGTCGTACCCGCTCAACCGAGCGTCGCGATAGGCCAGCGACCCTTGAAACACCGCGACCTGCTCGCCGCGCGGCAACCTCTCTAATCGCCGACGAGCACGCGACAAGGCTTGCGGCGACACGTCCATTCCCGCCACTTCGGTGAATTGCGCTTCCGCCACCAACCGCGCGAGCAGCCGTCCCTCCCCACAGCCGAGGTCCAGCACTCGCCGGGCACCGCTTGCCTTGAGTTCCTCGAACACGGCGGCTAGGCGCTGTTGATTCAAGCTCAACTCCGCTTCGAGTGCCTCTTCCCCCGCGTGATCTTCGGCCTCTCCTGCTTCCTCTACCAAAAGCCGCGACAGCGCGGCCTGCTTCAGACCTCGCTGGTGCTTTAGATAGCGCTCGACGACTAGCTCGCGTAGCGGGTGGCCTGCCAGCCATTCCCCACCTCGCCTCATCAATTTGTCGATCTCTTCCTCACCCACGTAGTAGTGCTTCTCGTCGTCTAGCACTGGTATCAGCACGTACAGATGCGCTAGCACTTCTTTTAACGGCCGCACGCACTGTAGCTCGACCTCGTAATAGGGGCTGTTTCCCCACTCTGGAAAATGCTCGTCGAGCAAGAAGCCCCTAACCTCCACCGCGTATCCCAACGGCTCAAAGAGGCCGCGCAACAAATCTTCGCCTCCCCGGCAGGGCAGCGCGCTAACGCCCACTCGCAGCGGTAGGGCTTTTTCTACTAGTTCGGACCGTTCTCGGCACTGTCCGTTCAAGGCCGAGGTAAACACTCGGGCAATGGCCACGCTGGTAAAGGAAGAGGCCGCGTACGGACGGTCGTTGACATAAGACGCCAGCGCAAAGTCGGAAGATACCGCGCGCCGCTTGAGCGCGGTTGGATCTACGTCGAGGAGCAACGCGGCCGTGCATCGCTCAGACGAGGCTTCTGGGTAGAAGACATGCGCCGTCCCAAAGGGCAGGTCAAAGGCTTGGGCGCGATCTGGATGCTTGTGCAGGAGATAGCCCAAGTCCGTGGCGGGATGATGGACCGTACTTATGGTCAGGAGCACAGCGCCCGCCTGCTTGCAGCCGAGTATCTAGTCTTGGGTGTTTTAATGGACATTTTCAGGTGGAGGATTTACCTTCTAGGCTATTAATCTCCCCCACCCACTCAAAGGTAGGAAAAAATGTCCGAGCCCGTAAGGAGGCCCCCCATGATCCAATTACCTAAGTCTATCCTCGGCATCATCGCCGCCGTCTTCGTCTTATTCCTCGTCAGTCCGCGCTTCTACCAAAGCGTCCCGGCCGGCCACGTCGCCGTCGCCACCCTCTTCGGTGAAGTCCAGTTCAAACACTTCGGCGAGGGTCTGCACATCCCGGTCAACCCGCTCTACGAATGGAGCCTCTTCGATGTGCGCCAAAAGACGCACTCCGAAACCTCCAGCGTCCCCAGCCAAGATCAGTTACAGACCAAAATCGACGTCAGCGTTCAGTACCGTCTCATATCGTCCGACACGCCGCGCATCTTGCAGGAGACGGGCGGTTTTGAAAATGTGCGCGCCGTCCACATCGTGCCCAAGCTGCGCTCGCTCATTCGCGAGCAAGGCAAGACCATCAAGCGCGCCGAGGACTTCTTTTTAGAAGCGACGCAGAGTACTTTGCAGGTAGCCCTGCTCGAAGGGCTGAAGGATTACCTCAGGCCCAAAGGGGTTGATGTAGAGGCCGTGTTGATCCGCGACATCTCGCTGCCGCCCTTTATCACCAAGGCCATTGAGGCCAAAAAAGAGCGCGAGCAGGAAGTCGAAAAGCAAAAGGCCGAGTTGGAGCGTTACAACACCGAGCAGCAGCAGAAGATCGCCCTAGCCGTAGCCGAAAGGGACGCCGCCGAAGCCGAAGCCGAGAAGCGTCGTCTGCTCGCTGACGCCCAAGCCTACGAAATCTCCAAGATCAACGACGCCATCGGCCGCAACCCCAACTACGTCAAACTTCAGGCGCTCAAGTCCCTTGAGGCTATTTCCAAAGATCCGGCCGCCAAGGTCTATTTCATCGACGGCGACAGCCCTGCACCGCTGCCCCTGATGCACCTAGGCGACGCCAAGTAGCGATGCCTGCTAAATATCGCGTTGGCGTCATCGCCTCCGGCCGCATTGCCCGCGAGCACGGCCGCGGTTGGGCCGAGTGCGAACACACTGAAATCGCTGCCATTGCCGACGCGCATCCCGAAGCCTTGGCCAGCTACGCTGCGGATTTCAACGTCGAAAAGCAGTATCTCTCCTACCGCGAGATGCTCGACGTGGAAAACCTCGACATCGTCAGCGTTTGCTCTTGGGATCCCCAGCACGCGGAAATGTCCATCGCCGCCTGCGCCCGCCGACCCAAAGCCGTGCTCTGCGAAAAGCCCATGGCCGTCTCCTTGGGCGAGGCCGAGGCCATGGTCATCGCCGCCGAGCGCAACAACGTCAAGCTCGCCATCGGCCACCAGCGCCGCTTTTACTCTTGTTGGCGCGAGGCGCGGCGCATGATCGCCTCGGGAGCTATCGGCAAACCGCAGCGGCTGTGGTCCGCGGTCAAGGCCGGGATGATGAACACCGGCACCCACTGCATCGACTTCCAGCTCTACGCCCTCGGCGACCCGCAGGCCGAGTGGGTCATGGGCTCGGTCGAACGCCACACCGACCACTTCGTCTTCGGCCATCGGGTCGAAGACCGCTGCGCGGGGATCATCGGCTATCCCGACGGGGTCGAAGGCGTGATCGAAAACGAGATGAACGATCTTTATCAGGTGGGTGCTACCATCTACGGCGAAGACGGCATGATGGTCGTCAGCGACAACAGCCTGCGCTACATGACGACCACCTCCGGCGGCTGGCAGGACTTTGAACCCACCGACAAGGCCAGCGGCTACGGCAACGCCTTCGTCGATCAGGCCTACGGGATCTGCCGCTGGATCGAGGGCGATTTTGAGGACTACTACGGCAAGGCCGAGCACGGCAAGGCCGCCACTGAGATCATGATGGGCGTCTATGAGTCGGCAAGGCTGCACGAGCGCGTGGCCCTGCCGCTGCAAACCCGCGACAACCCGCTCGACGTCGCTGTCGAGGAAGGGCGTATGCCCGTCACCCGGCCCGGCCATTGGGACGAGCGCTCCTTTTTGGTGCGCGGCGAAGGCATGAGCTGGATCAGGGACAAGTAGCCATGCAGATCGGCCTCTTAGTTACCAATCGCCAACACCTTGAAGAATCCGCCGACTGGGACTTCGACTATCTCGAAGGCTCCCCCGGTCTGCTCGGCATCGACGCAAACGACCCACAAGCAGTCGAGCGCGAATTCTCAGCGCTTTTGGCAAAGCATCCGCTACAGATGAAGACGATGTGCGGCTTTATTGGCGACCCGCAAGGGCGCGGGCTAATGGTCGTCGGCCCCGACGTGAGTTTGGATCGGCTGCGCACTTTTGTCACGCGGGTCTTCGACCTCATGCAGCGGGCCGGGGTCGAGGTCATCGGCTATGGAAGCGGCGGTTCGCGCTGGGTGCCCGACGGCTTCGACCGCGACAAAGCGCGCCAACAGGTCGCCGACTTCATGCACCTGTGCGCCGACCTCGGCGAACCGAGGGGAGTCAAGGTTGCGCTCGAACCCTACAACCGCGACGACGCCAACCTGCTCAACACCGTCTCCGAAGCGACCGAGTTCATAGCGGACGTCAACCGTTCGCACGCCAAGCTGATGGCCGACTTCTTCCACATGAAGCTCAACGGCGAGTCCTTCGATGCGCTCAAACAAGCCGGGCCGCATCTGATCCACGCCCACATTGCCGAGCCGGGCCGCGGCCGACCGCAAACCACGCCAGCCGACCACGCGCTTTTCCTACACACCTTGCGCGCATCCGGCTACGATGGCCGCGTAACGCTGAGCGGCGCGCTGCCGGTCTATGCCGACGACGGCGAGACCGCTATCGCCCTCAAAAAGGCCATCGCGTGAAGGTTCCCTCCTTCGCCTACAGTCGCATGGTGGACCTTTCGCGGATCATCGCGCCGTCGGAAGGTCGCCTCATTCACTACCGCACGGCGCGCGTACCCGTTGACGATCCCCCGACCGACCGCTGGTATATCACCACCAGCATCGAAATGGGCGGTCACGCCGGCACCCACGTCGAAGGGCCTTTACACGCCGTCCAAGACGGCCCGGCCATCGCCGACCTCGACGTCGAGCGCTTTTTTGGCGAGGCCATCGTCTTCGACTTTAGCGATGCTCCGCTGGGCGAGCCGCTCTCGCCGGAGCAATTCCAACGGGCTGCCGAACCGGGCGGCGGCGTCCGTCCGGGGGACATCGCACTCTTTCGCTTTGATTGGGATCAACGGACGACCGCTGGTTCCTATCCGCCTTACCCCTCAACCGCAGCCTTGCGCTGGCTCGTCGAGGCTGGCATCAAACTGCTCGGCATCGACACCCCCGGCCTAGATATTCCGGGCGACCGCAGCCTGCCCAACCACCACTTACTCTTCGCGCACAGCATTCCCCTAATCGAGAGCCTAGACCGCTTGGGCGACCTGCGACAACCGCGCGTTTACCTTTTCGCCCAGCCGCTCCCAGCGGCTGAAACCGACGCCATTCCGCTGCGCGTACTCGCTTTTGAAGGGTAGCTGCGACTGGCTGTGTGATCTAATCGCCGAGCTACGAGCTACGAAGGCAAGACCTACCAAAGGAGAAATTATGAAGATTAGGAAGCCCAGCAGGTCTATAATGGAATCAATGAATGAACTCAAGAAGATCCTTGAGGACCAAGGCTATGACAAGAACCAAGCCTGTGAGGAAGCAAGCTGCATCGTCCGCATGGCTTTAGAGTATGGCGATTATCAATTGACGGGGGTCTGTGGTTTAAGGGACATAGCCGTTCCCTATGAAAGGTTTTATCAAGGCAATAAATATAAGAAGCAGACGTTGGCGGCCATTTCGCAGAAGCGCGGATGAGATGGAACTAACACCCTCCCAAGGCCCTAGCGAAGAGCCGAGGCGATCTAACCAGCGCGTCCTACGCTCCAGTTCGTCGCCGAGGACGACCGCTTGATTCAACCCCACTGCGAGAAGGAGTTTTTTCCCCCCAGCGCCCAGCAACACGTACCCATGAGAGCAACGCCATGACTGAACAACCTCTAACGTAAGCCCAAGACCACGACCGCCGCATTGGACGGCTGGAAGGCATCGCCGCCGCTTGGACGGCCTTGAACATGCCATTACCGATGTGCGCGTTACGTTGCGATGGGCGATCGGGCTCCAACTCACCACGTTGATCGCCCTAGGCAGCCTGCTGTTCAGCATCCTCAGCAAGCTACCCGGATAAAGTAGTCACTACCGACATTTCAAACTGAGACAAACCGACCTAACCAATGGAAAACCTCGACAAATCCCGCCAAGTCTTTGAGCAGTTTGCCGCTTGCTTACCGCATTTGTTCGTTACTAGCCGCTTGCTTGAGGCCGCCGAGCAGGCCTTTCTTGCCGATGCGGAAGCCGAAGCCACCGCATACTACAACCGGGCCGTGGCCGAAGCCCAGGCCGCCGCCAAATTTGCCGACGAAGGCGCAAAGGTATTTTGGGAGCTTGACTCTGCCAAAACGCCCCAAGACGAATCAGCCGAAATTCGCCGCCAACGGATTGCCGACGCCCAAGCCGCCGCCAACGGATTGCATCAGGCTATCTTGGAAGGGCTGCATACCGGTTTATCGTCAGATAGCCTTGAAGCCTTGCGTCTGGCCAACGGCGCACACTCGGTCGCCATGACCGAACTCGCCGAGCAGGTGGCGGCCGATGTCCGCGCTAGCATTCGCAGGTGAGCCCCATAACTAGGGGTAGTGTCTCAGTCTGAAATTGGGCATAGTCGCTGGCCGCTGGCGACCACGCGCCCGGGCAATACGCCGCCCGGATTCCTGATCGACGAGACGCAACCCGAGCCGAGGCGGCCCAAGCGTGACCTGCGCCTTAGTAAAAATAGTCGCTTATATCAACTGCGAAAAGGAGGTCTGGAATGGAGTTTTTTGTGCTCTTGCTCGTTGTGCTGCTTTTGCTTGTTGTTTTTGGTAGGATGTTTTCGGCCTCTGGCAAAAAGCAAAAACCTTTGAGGAAAAGGGGTTCATACGAAGAAAGTTTTTTGGACTACGATGATGGGGAAGACGATGATTGGGAGACCGGACGTGGACTGCTGTATTGGGGCATGGTGAGAACCTTCGAGGAACTGGAAGAGGCCGTTGTTTTAGATGTGGAAACAACGGGCTTGGACCCAAAGAAGGATCGGATCGTGGCGTTGGCGATGATGAAAATAGATTTTACCGCTTTGACTGAGAAAGGGTACTACGAGCAGGATATGTTTTATGAGAAATTCAATCCGGGTGTCCGAATACCTATTGAGGCGTCAAGGATTCATGGGATCAGGAATCGTGATGTGTCGGGTGCGTCTTCTTTTTCTGAACGCGCTCAAGAAATACGTGATTTCGTAGGTGATTTGCCGCTTGTAGCTCACAATGCCAGCTTTGATAAAGCGTTCTTGAGCGAAGAGTTCAAGAGGGCTGGCGTTAGGCCCGGACCTAAGTACACGACAGTAACATGGGTTGATATTGTCGGGCTTGTTTAGGTTGGTCTCGTGTTTGGTGTATGATTTGTGTGAGTTGGTCTAATCCTTTTCGAAAGAGGCTTATGGCTTTTCGTCCATGTTTTTTTATCGGG
>JAJEEZ010000160.1:0-3446 GCA_022820705.1 Candidatus Latescibacterota bacterium
CTCAACGGCGAGGGGCTGCAACACGAGGACGGGCACAGCCACCTGTTGGCCTATCCAGTGCCCAATCTCGAAGCCTACGATCCAGCCTTTGGCTACGAAATCGCCGTCATCATCCGCGAGGGCATCCGCCGCATGTACGTCGAGCAGGAGGACGTGTTCTACTACCTGACGGTCGAAAACGACATCTATTCCATGCCGGAGATGCCCGACGGCGTCGAAGAAGGCATTCTCAAAGGCATGTACAAGTTCAAACCCTCGGCCAAGAAACACGCCCGACTCAAAGCCCACCTTTTCGGCAGCGGCGCGATCATCAACAGCGCCCTCAAAGCACAAAGCCTCCTCGAAGAAAAATACCAAGTCAGTGCCGATGTCTGGAGCATCACCAGCTACAAGGCCCTGCACCGCGACGCCCTCAATGCCGAGCGTTGGAACCGTATGCACCCCAGCGGAGAGCCTCGGCTCAGCTACATAGAACAATGCCTAGCCAAAGAGCGCGGCGTGTACGTCATGGCCTCGGATTACGTCAAGGCCCTCCCGGAATCCATTGCCCGCTGGTTTCCCAACCCGCCCGTCTCCCTCGGCACCGATGGCTTCGGCCGCAGTGAGACCCGCGAGGCCCTGCGCGATCACTTCGAGGTCGATTACCGCTTCATCGTCCTAGGAGCCTTGAGCGCACTGGTGCGCGAGGGACAAATCGAAAGCGACGCGGTCGTCCAAGCCATGAAAGACCTAGCGATTGATCCGGCGAAACCCAATCCCATTTACCAGTGAGCTTAAACCACATTATGCCTGTAAAATTTGCCCTGCCCGACTTGGGAGAAAACATTGAAAGCGGTGATGTAATCCGCATCCTCGTCGCCGTCGGCGATCGCCTCGCCGAGGACCAAACCGTTATCGAGCTTGAAACCGACAAGGCCGTCATTGAAGTGCCCTCCTCCATAGACGGCACCGTTACTGAAATTCTCGTCCAACAGGGCGACACCATCGCCGTCGGGCAGCCCATCCTCGAAGTCGAGGGGGCCGCAGCCCCAGCCGTCGAAGAGATGTCTTCAGCCGTCGAGGAAGCATCCCCAACACCTGCACCAGAAGAACCAGCCCCTACCCCGATTGTACAAGAGGCCGCCCCAATTGTCGAAGAAGTTCCACCTACCGCTACAGACAGCCCCGTCCCAGCCGCGCCATCGACGCGCCGCCTAGCCCGCGAGATCGGCGTCGATATTGCGCAGGTCCAAGGCTCGGGGCCGGGCGGCCGGATCTCAATCGACGACGTCAAAGCGCACTCAACAAGGCTGCACGCAGCGCGGGGGGCTGCCCCGGCTGCAGCCCCCCCACTGCCCGACTTCAGCCAGTGGGGGGCTATCGAGCGCGAGCCTATGACCAAGGTCCGCGAGATAACCGCCGAGCGTCTAGCACAAGCTTGGGCCACCATCCCGCAAGTCACCCAGTTCGACAAAGCCGACATCACCAACTTGGAAAAGTGGCGCGCAGAATACGGCAAAAAGGCCGAGGCAGCCGGCGGCAAGCTGACGCCGACCGCGATCCTCATCAAGGTACTCGGCATCGCCCTCAAGGTCTTCCCGCAGTTCAACGCCAGCATCGACATGGCCCAGCGGGAAGTCGTATACAAAAGCTACTTTCACATCGGCATTGCCGTCGATACCCCCCACGGTCTGCTCGTGCCAGTGGTGCGCGACGTGGACCAAAAGAACCTAATCGAATTGGCAGGCGAACTGAGCGAGCTAGCTCAAAAGACGCGCGAGCGCAAAATCGCGCCGGCCGACATGCAGGGCGGGTCCATGACCATCAGCAATGTCGGCACTATGGGCGGCACCGCCTTCACGCCCATCGTCAACCCGCCCGAAGTGGCAATCCTCGGCGTGGCGCGCTCGCAAGTCGAACCTACTTATATCGACGGTCAGTTCCAGCCGCGTACCCACCTGCCCCTGTCGCTGTCCTACGACCACCGCCTGATCGACGGGGCCGATGGCGCACGCTTCCTCCGCTGGGTCTGCACGGCATTGGAAGACCCCTTTATCACACTCTTAGAAGGCTGAGGCAGCTATGGACAAGGCCCAGCTAGCGGTCATCGGCGGCGGTCCGGGCGGCTACGTTGCAGCCTTTAAGGCCGCAGATTTGGGGTTGGATGTCGCCCTGATCGATCCCGAAGCCCATCCAGGCGGCGTCTGCCTCTACCGAGGCTGCATCCCCTCCAAGGCCCTCCTGCACATTTCCAAGCTGCTCTACGAAGCCAAGGAAGCCGAGCATTGGGGCATCCAATTCGCCGCGCCCGAGATTGATCTCGACAAGTTGCGCAGTTGGAAAGACGAGGTAGTAGCCAAAATGACGCAGGGCTTGGGTCAACTCGTCAGGGCGCGCAAGCTGACCTACGTGCAGGGACGCGCCCGCTTTGTCGATTCCCACACCTTGCAAATCGACCAAGCCGACGGCAGCCAAGGCACCTTGCAGTTCGAGCACGCCATTCTCGCCACCGGATCGCGCCCAGCCGTGCCTGCGCTCTTCGACCAATCGAGCGACCGCATCATGGATTCGACCGCGGCCGTTGCACTCCACGACATACCCGCTTCCATGCTCGTCGTCGGCGGCGGCATCATCGGCATGGAGCTAGGGCAAGTGTACGCGGCGTTGGGAACCCAAGTTTCGGTCGTCGAAATGCTTCCCGGGCTGATCCCCCCTGCTGACCGCGACTTGGTCAAACCCCTGCACAACAAGGCCGCCGAGCGCTTCGACGAGATCATGCTCAACACCCAAGTGACCGCGCTCGCAGAAACCGACGACGGCTTAGCGGTACAATTACAGAACAGCGACGGCCAGAGCTTTTCCAAGACCTACGCCAAAATCCTGCTCGCCGTTGGCCGGGTTCCCAACAGCCAAGACTTGGGCTTGGAACACACCGCCGTCGCCCTCGACGAGCACGGCTACGTCCAAGTCGATGACCAACTGCGCACGGCTGAGTCTTCGATTTTCGCCATTGGCGACCTCGTAGGCGCGGCCCTTGCCCACACGGCCGCCCACCAAGGAAGCCTAGCCGCCGAAATCGTAGCCGGCCACGAAAAACAGGTCTTCGCACCCCAAGCCATTCCCAACGTCGTCTATACCGACCCGGAAATCGCCTGGTGCGGCCTCACCGAGGAAGAGGCCAAAGAGCAGGGCCGCTCGGTCTCAGTCGCACGTTTTCCCTGGTCGGCTTCCGGCCGCGCCTCGACCCAAGGCGCAAATGACGGCCTCACCAAGCTACTCATCAACCCCCAGACCGATCGGATCCTAGGCGTGGGCATTGCCGGTAGCGGCGCGGGTGAGCTGATCGCCGAGGGCGTCCTAGCCGTGGAAATGGCCGCGCTCGCCGCGGATGTCCAGCTTTCGATCCACCCCCATCCCACGCTCTCCGAAACCCTCATGGAAGCGGCCGAAAGTCACTACGGCCAGAG
>JAJEEZ010000651.1:0-4514 GCA_022820705.1 Candidatus Latescibacterota bacterium
GAGTGCTTGCAACCTACCCAGCAATCGGTTATATACCTGTTCGCTGCTGCTCATAAGGCCCTCCTTTGATCTTAGGCGGTTAAAAGAGAGCCATAAACTATGGGCAGCAGCCCTATTTTCAAAAGTGTAAGGGAATCAGACAAGGCTATAAATCCCGACGAGCCGATCGCCTATCGGCGGGGCGAGTCGGCAGCGGCCGAGCCGGCGGTCCCGGGATGGACGCTGGCCGTGGACCGTCTTTTTCCTGATGGAGCGGCGTAGCCTTTCCAGAGACGCTAATCGCCGTTTCTCGCGTATAATCCCGAAAAAACGACTCGTGCATACAGAACGCCAAAACACACTAAGCGAAACCGAGCGTCTGCAACTCGCCCGCCAAGCCTTTGCCGATTACTACGCCCGCTGTTTCTGGTATATGCGCCGGGATCTGGAAATCGGCATCGGCGATATACCCGAGATCGCACGGGGCTTGCGCCTGCACGGAGGCCGACAGGGATTTATCTTGGCCGCCCGCCTATGCCCCTAAGCGCGTTTCAGCAATCCATCCTGCGTTTGCTAGCGCAAAACCGCAGCCCAGAGAGCTATGTAGCTGGTGCTACGGTCCTGCACCAAATTCCCGACAGTCCGCGTTTTTCCGATGACCTAGATATGTTCCACGACGTAGAAGACAGCGTCGCGCGGAGTGCCGCGTTTGACGTTGCCGTCCTGGACGCGAATGGCTTTGCGATCGAATGGATTTTGCGGCAGCCGGCCTATCTCAGGGCCATCGCGGCGAAGGAAGGGCAGTCCCTTCGATTGGAGTGGGCTCAGGATTCCGCTTTCCGCTTTTTTCCCGTTGAGCAAGACGAACTATGCGGTTATCGCCTGCACCGGGCCGACGCGGCCACCAACAAGGTGTTGGCTTTGGCCGGACGCCGAGAGGCGCGCGATTTCATCGACGTTCTGCACTTAGACGGCAGCTATCTCTCATTGGGAGCGCTGTGTTGGGCGGCCTGTGGGAAAGATCAGGGCTATACGCCGGATTTCTTGCTCGACCAGTTAAATCGCAACGCGGCTTTTACCCAAGAGGAAATCCAGCGGCTAGACTTGACGGTCCCCCAGACGCTATCAGATCTGAAGCGGCAGTGGTGTGCGGCAATGGAGCGGGCCAGTAGGTTGCTAACCGCGCTGCCTGTGAGCGAAGTAGGTTGCCTCTATCTCGACAGACAACAGTCCGTTCCCGTGCAACCCGACCCGACACACGAGGCATTTGCCTCATTGCAACGGCATTTTGGGTCCGTGCGCGGCGCTTGGCCTAAAATCTGTTGATTACTCGAATTCGCAAGAACGTAAACACCATCAAGAAACGGCTGAACTAGGTGCCATTCCGACAGAGCGACCCGCAATTTTTTTGCTAAAAAGCTCGTTATAAGAGCAGGAAAAGCCTTCGATGTTGGGATAAGGTCGAAGGCTTTTACGTTTTATCTGAATGGATAAAATCGTCCTTAAAGTCATGTATGCTAATCTTTTTGTCAAATAGACTTGACATTACGATTTTTCGGCTTATGTTCTTTAGTAAAGCAGACTTTACTTTATGGAAAGGACAGCAGACTTATGGAGAAGCTCATGGTCAATTTGAGTGGTCTTACTAGCGGCAGTGCAAAAAACACAATTCGCTTTCTTTGTTGGACCTTTGCTTGGTCGATGACGATGGTGTTGGCCGACAAAGCGATATTATACGAATGGCATTCCTCTGCTTTGATCTCCGCTATCGCAATCGTCCTCAACGCGGGTATCGGCATCGGCATGATCCTGTCGTATTTACGCCACCTGAAATACATGGATGAGCTACAGCGCAAAATCCAACTCGATGCACTGGCTATAGCTATGGGCGTCGCGCTCGTCGGCAGTTTTAGTTATTCGCTGATGGTAACTGCAAAATTCATAACGGACGCCGAAGTCTCAGATATCATTTTGCTGATGACGTTTACCTTCGTGGTCTCAGTTATCGTCGGCCATCTCCGCTACCGATGAAAAATCGCCTAAAGGTGTTGCGCGCCGAGCGCGACTGGACCCAAGCCGATCTCGCGGAGCGTCTAGAGGTCTCGCGGCAAACGGTGAACGCCCTCGAAAAGGGCAAATACGACCCCAGTCTGCCGCTGGCATTTAAGATCGCCCACATTTTCTCCGCACCGATCGAAGCGATTTTTATTTACGAAACGGAATAAGGGGTAAGCGGTCAAAAAAGAGAAAGCCCCCGACACCATACCAGCGTCGGGGGCTTTCTCAGTTTTATAAACAGTCACTCAGGCGATCGCCGCAAGCGCCTTGCGAGCGAAAACCTTGGCCAAGTGACGGCGGTACTCCTCACCAGCAAAGTGGTCGGCGAGCACCTCCTGGCCGTCGGCTGCCTGTGCGGCGGCAGCGGCGATCGATTCTTCGCTCAAGCCGCCGCTGAGGGCCTCTTCAACCCCACTATCGCGGAAGGCCGCATTGGCCACGCCCGTAAAGGCGACCTTGACCGCGCCTCCGGCTGAGGCGACAGCGCAGCCCACCACGGCAAAACGCGAGGCCGGATGCGGGAACTTGACATACGCCGACTTGTCCGCTGCCGGGACGCGCACCTCGGTGATGATCTCGTCCGGCGCGAGTGCAGTCAAAAACAGATCAAAGAAAAACTCGTCCGCCGGAATTGAACGCCCACCGTCGGGTCCCCTGACGACAATCTCAGCCCCCAGCGCCAAAATAGCGGCCGGATAGTCAGCCGCCGGGTCGGCGTGGGCCAAGGACCCGCCAATGGTGCCCTTGTTGCGCACCTGGGGATCGCCGATAACCGAAGCGGCTTGGGCCAAGGCCGAGGCGTTGGCACTCACCAAGCCCGAGGACTCGATCTGGTGGTGGGTAGTAGTCGCACCAATAGCAATGGTGCCGCCGTCCTCTCTGATGTAGTTGAGCTCGGCGAGCCGACCTATGTCGATCAGCGCGCCCGGTGACGACAGGCGCAGCTTCATGGCCGGTAACAAACTGTGGCCGCCAGCTAAGAGCTTGGCGTCGTCCGAGAGGAGCTCAATCGCCTCATCTACTGAAGAGGGACGATGATAGTCAAACGCAACAGGTATCATGGTCGTCTTCTCCTTAGCTGGCTTGCTGGATGGCTTGCCACACCTTCTGCGGCGTCAGCGGCATCGCAAGGTCGCGCACGCCCAACGGCCACAGGGCATCGATCACGGCGTTGACAATAGCTGGCGGCGAGCCAATCGTGCCGGTCTCGCCAGCGCCTTTGACGCCGAGAGGATTGTGCGGGCAGGGCGTGACAGTGTGGTCGGTTTCAAAGGAAGGCAGGTCGTCGGCGCGCGGCAGGACGTAGTCCATGTACGAGCCAGAAATGAGCTGGCCGCTGTCGTCGTACACCGCTTCCTCAAACAGGGCTTGGCCAATGCCGTGCGTAATGCCGCCTGCTACTTGGCCTTCGACGATCATGGGATTGACGATATTGCCCACGTCGTCAACGGCCACGTAGCGCCGCACCGCAATCACGCCGGTCTCGGCATCCACTTCCACGACCGCTATGTGGGCACCAAAGGGGAAGGTAAAATTGGCCGGGTCGTAAAAGCTAGTAAACTCCAGCCCCGGCTCCAGCCCCTCGGGAAAATTGTGCGGCACGTACGCGGCCAACGCGACCTCGCCAAAGGCGATCGACTGGTCGGTGCCCCTAACAGTCCAACTGCCCTCGGCGAATTCGAGGTCCTCCTCGGCGGCTTCGAGCAAGTGGGCCGCGATTTTGGCCCCTTTCTCCTTGATCTTATCCATGCTCTTGACGATGGCCGTGCCGCCGACGGCCAGCGAGCGCGAGCCATACGTGCCCATGCCAAAGGGCACGGACTCGGTGTCGCCGTGAATGATGTCCACGTCTTCGATCCCCACGCCCAATCCATCGGCCACCACCTGGGCAAAAGTCGTCTCGTGGCCCTGCCCGTGCGAGTGGCTGCCGGTAAATACCGTGACTTTGCCGGTGGGCTGGACGCGAACGCCCGCGCTCTCAAACAGGCCGGCGCGCGCACCCAATGCGCCGACCACGGCCGAGGGCGCAATGCCGCAGGCCTCGATATAGGTCGAAAAGCCAATGCCGATATGGCGGCTGTTGCCAGCGGCGCGGGCTTGTACCTGCTCTGCGCGCAGCTCGTCGTAGCCGATGGCCGCGAGGGCTTTTTCGAGCACAGCCCCGTAGTTGCCGCTATCGTACTGCAAGGCCACTTGGGTTTGGTAGCCTTCCTGCTCGACGCCGTCAAAGGGCGGGATAAAATTCTGGCTCCGCAGTTGGGCCGGGTCGCGGCCCGTCTCCAAGGCGGCCTGCTCAACCGTGCGCTCAAGGACGTACGTGGCCTCTGGGCGGCCTGCGCCGCGCAAGGCGTCAACTGGCGTAGTGTTGGT
The DNA here is from genome assembly GCA_022820705.1 of Candidatus Latescibacterota bacterium. Lineage (GTDB taxonomy): Bacteria > Latescibacterota > UBA2968 > UBA8231 > UBA8231. The sequence continues at coordinate 4,408 of JAJEEZ010000651.1, forward strand.
GAAGACACCGGTGACATCGACATGGACTGCTGGGGTCGTGTACAGCCCCTGCAAAAGCGTGCCATAGAGATACGTGGGCACGCACGGCGCAAACGTCGATAGGTACG
>JAJEEZ010000605.1:0-5657 GCA_022820705.1 Candidatus Latescibacterota bacterium
GTATATCTGGCCCTCAGCCATATCTAGGGCGAGGCTACTTGGGTCATGTAATCCCGTAAGGAGAATTTCAACGTTAGTACCGTCGAGGTTGGCGCGCTGGATTCGGCCCATGCCCGCATCCGTCCAGTATATCTGACCCCCGCCTTCGTCCACGGCCAATCCCCCTGGAATACCTACTCCTCTTGGGGTAACGAGGGTTTTGTCATTGGAGCCGTCCAAGTTGGCCCATGCGATGCTGCGATGGCTTGTCAGGTCCATAGTGGAGAACCCCCCTTTCAACCAGTATATCTTACCCTCCGCAGGTGACTGACCGTAGCTGTCTTGGACTCCAGAGACACACCCTGCCGCTGCTATCATAAATGCGATGATTTTTCGAGCAGGAGTTGGATTCATCAGAGTTCTCTCCCTTTAAGAATTCATGGTATCTTATTTAACGACGACCATCTTGTGCCATTTGGGGACCGGTCCGGCCTGCAATCGTAAACATACGAATTGGCGACGCGCTGTTCCATGAACGCGGCCGGCGAAGACGCTACGGACCAAGTTCGCGCAGGATCGACGAAAAATTGTAGATTATCACCGCACGCTACCATCCATCAGGAGAACGCCTTATGCAACTAACCCCCAAACAGGTCTCCCAATTTGCGGAGGACGGCTATCTGCTGCTGCGCGGCGCATTGACCGACGCCGACCTCGACCCGATCATCGCCGAGTACGCGATGAGATTGGTGCTTATATCGAGACCTTGCCCGAGGGGTTGGCCGGCTAAACGCGTCGCCTGTTTCAGCCGGACACTACAGGCTGTTCGCCGTTCTGTTCCATTATCAATGCTACTGGCTACCGCGAGTCGAGTGCGATCTTGACTTGATATGGGTAGGAAAGAGATATTACCGAGACAATTAGCAATCAGTGTAAGGAGATATTGGTTCATGACTTTGAAAGAGAAATTGCATCGTCTAGTCGATGAATTACCCGAGGCAGAATGCCATGCTGCAGAGCGCTATCTGGAATATCTACGCGACCAAGGAGACCTTTTGCTGCATCGGCTTGCGTCAGCGCCCTACGATGATGAACCTGAGACTCAGGAAGAGCGACGAGCCGTTGAGGAGGCATACGAGGACCTACAGGCTGGTCGTACACACTCCTTGGAGGATGTAAAGCGAGAACTAGACCTGTGAGTCGTCCTGTCCGCTTGACAAATCGAGCCCAGCGCGATCTGCGGCGGGTAGGTCCGGCTGTGGCCGGTCAGGTGGTCGAAGCGCTGGAGCGTTTTGCAGAGACAGGGCATGGTGATGTGAAGAAACTGCGCGGTGTAGAGAGCGAGTGGCGACTACGGGTGAGTGAGTGGCGTGTGCGATTTACCATTGGGGAAGAGACCTTGATTGTGTTGCGAGTGCTACCCCGAGGAAAGGTCTATCGGTAAAAAAGAAGAATTATAAATAATCGCCGCACGCTACCATCCATCAGGAGAACGCCTTATGTACCTAACCCCCAAACAGGTCGCCCAATTCGCGGAGGACGGCTATCTGCTGCTGCGCGGCGCGCTGACCGACGCCGATCTCGACCCGATCATTGCCGAGTACGAAGAGTACATCGGTCGCCGCGCCGAGGAACTATTGGCGGCTGGCCACATATCGGCTCTGTACGCGGACGAGCCTTTCGACCGCCGCCTCATCTCGGTCTGCCGCGAAGACGACGCGATCTACAGAGAACTCGACATCATGTACTTGCGCGGGCGGGCCTCATTTGAATTTTTGCGCAACGACCGCCTACTCGATATGGTCGAGAGCTTGGTCGGGCCGGAGATCACCTGTAGCCCAATTCAGCACACCCGCGCCAAACTGCCCGCGGGTGTGACGCCGAGCGGCAGCGACCCGCACGTGGCCCCTTGGCATCAAGATGCCGGCGTTACTTGGGAGGAGGCCGATCCGCACTTCATCCTCACGGTGTGGCTGCCGCTGTGCGCGGCGACACCGGAAAACGGCTGTTTGCAGATTTTGCCGCGAGCGCACCGGAATGGGCTGGTGCAGCACCACATTAAGCAGGGGTTGGGCACGGTGATCATCGACGAGGAAATGCCGCAGACTGAGGCGCTTACTTTGCCGATGGACAAAGGCGACGTGCTGCTGATGGACAAGCAGACCCCGCACCGCTCGACGCCCAACAACGCAGACACGGTGCGCTGGAGCATGGATTTGCGCTATCAGAAGACAGGGACGCCGACGGGTCGTCCCTTCTATCCCGACTTCGTGGTCCGCAGCCGGGCCAACCCCGCGTCTGAGCTGAGGGATTACGACGAATGGTGCCGGCAATGGGTAGAGTCGCTAGCGGCAGTGCAAGGGCAGGGGCTTAAGGCGCATCGGTGGGAGGTTGTCCAGTAGCGACGATGCAGCGGAAGGTGAGGTTGAGGCGCAGGGTACACGGCCGTCGGGTCTTGGGAACTTGGTGCTGCCAATGGGCTTGGGTTGGACCGCGCATGATGAGCAGCGCGCCGTGCTCGAGGGGGATTTCGACCGAGGGGTGGTCGCGGCGTTTGTGCCGCAGGAGGAAGCGTCGCGTCTCGCCCAAACTCAGCGAGGCGATCGTCGGGTTGGCTCCCAACTCTGGCTCGTCGTCGCTGTGCCAGCCCATGCTGTCGCGGCCGTCGCGGTATTGGTTAAGCAGGACGCTGTTGAAGGGAGAATCGGCGGCGGTTTCGAGCCGCGCCTTGAGATCTAGCAGCGGTTCGGTCCATGGGCGCGGTTCTAGCGCCAGCCCCGAATAGACGTAGTGGGCTTCTGGGGAGCCGTGCCACGCTGAAAGACGCGGCGCGGGGTGCTGGCGGCCAAAGATGACGACGTGGTGCTGTTGCCACTCAATGCCGTCCAACAGTTGCCGCATGAATTGGTCGGCCTCGGCAGGGGCCAAAAAGTCGGGGGCGTAGCGCAGGTCGCCGTCCGGGAGGGGAATGGCCCTCATTCCACTGCAAAGCCGAGGTCGTCTAGCGCTTGGCACAGCGCGGCGCGGCCCGCATCGTCGAACGGGATGCGGGGAGGACGGGCAGGGCCTACGGGCAGCCCGCGCATGGCCAACATCTCCTTGACGGCCGCTAGCAGGTCAAAGTGGAACAAGGTGGAGATGACCTCGTTGGCGCGCGCTTGCAGGGCCATGGCCGGCCGGATGTCGCTCGCTTCAAAGTGCTGCCGCATTTCCACGAACAGTTTGGGCATGATGTTGTAGGTCGAGCCAATGGCTGCGTCGCTGCCGGCGACCATGCCGCCGAGGCAGATTTCGTCGGGGCCGGAGATGAGGTTGAGATAGTCGCCGCCTAGCTGCACGAGGCGCTGGAAGAAGTAGAAGTTGCTGTCGGTGAACTTGAGGCCGCTGAAGTTGGGCACGGCTTCCATGGCCTCGAGGAACTGTTCGGCGGTAACGTTCTTGTCGGCCGTGTGGGCGAGCCAATACACGTAGAAGGGCAAATCGGTGGCCGCGCCAATAGCGGCGTAGTGGGCGACCGCAGCTTGGAGGTCGTTGGGCTGATCCACCGGCGCGACCGAAGCTACTGCGTCTGCGCCGGCGTCTGCGGCGTGCTGGGCCAATTTCACTGCATTGGCCGTGCTTGTCGCGCCGACTTGGAAGATCAGCGGTACGGCACCGGCCACTGCGGCGATGGTCGCTTCGGTCATGGCCTTGCGCTCGGGTACGCTCATGGCGCTTCCCTCGCCCGTGCCGCCGCAGACAAAAAAGCCGTTCGAGCCAGCGTCGATTAGATGCTTGACGAGTGGCTCGACGCGCGCCGGGGCCAAGGCGCTGCCGTCATCGGTGAACGGAGTGACGAGCGCGGGCCAGATCCCGCGAGCTAGTTTGTCGGCCATTGTGCTTTGATCCTCTAATGTTGGAATGGAAGGGCCTAAACCACTTGGCCACCGCGGATGGTAGCCACCGGCTCCCAACAGCCGCCGGGTCGCTCCTCGCCGTTGACGTCACGCAAGGGCAGGGCCTCTTCGTTCCAGCGCAGCACCGCCAAGTCGGCGCAAGCGCCCGGAGCTAAGGTGCCGACTTCGCCCTTTAGGCCCAGCACCTCGGCAGGGCGGGCCGTGGCGCGGGCGAATACATCTGCTTCGGCCATGCCGGCGGCGATGAGCTTGGACATTGTGCGGGGCAGGTCGTGCTGGGGGCGGCTGTCAACGTGGCGGTTGTACTGGTCGGTCGAAACCGTATCGACGAGGAAACCCTCGGCAATGGTGGTCTCGGCAATGGGAAAGCTGAAGGAATTCATGCCGTGGCCCAAGTCGAAGAGGACGCCGCGCTGGCGAGCTTCCCATACGTCGTCGGCAATGCGGTCGCCGTCCAGCAGGTTTTCGGGCAGGGCATTGAGGGAGTAGGTAGCCACGTCGCCGGGACGCAATAGGGGAAGCTGTTCGCGGCGGGGCCAGTCGGGCTTGAGGCGAGTGCCCACCAGCAGTGGTTTGCCGCTCAATTCCGCGGCCTCCAGCCCGGCGGCCATAATGGGGCGCGGGTCGAGGTCGTCGGCGCAGGCTCCGCCGGTGACGGTGACGGCAATGCCCCAAATGCTGCGGTGGTCTGCGGCAATGGCGTCGGCGCAGGCTTGGGCATCGGCGTCGGCCAAGTCGTTGAAGCAGCGCACGGGGTGCGTCTCGCCGTGTTTGCACAGATTGATGGCTAAGAGTACGCGGGTGCGCGAGGCATCGATCACGGTGCGGCGGTAGTCGTCTATGTTCACGGCTCCGGCATCGCCTTGGGACATGACGGTGGTGACGCCGCGCGGCAAAAAGTGGATGTCCGGGTCAATGCCGAAGCGCGATTGGCCGAGAGCCGGGTGGGCGTGCAGATCGACTAAGCCGGGTAGCAGGAGGGCGTCGGGAAAGTCGAGCACGGTGTGGGCCGGTCCCTCGACGCCGGGGCCGGAGGCGACAATGCGGTCGCCGCGAATGGCTACCGCGCCGGGGCCGTCTAGGCCGCTATCGGCGCAAAAGAGGCGCGGGGCGCGCACCAACAGGTCGTAGAGTTGTGCGGTCAATTTTTAGTACGCCACGGCGATGGTGCGGAGCGCGGTGTCATTGCCGGCATCGGCACCCAGATTGACGCGCAGGACGTACAGGCCGGGGGCGGCGCTCGTTCCGTCGATGTCGCGGCCATCCCAGGTGAAGAGGCGTTGAGAGCCTTCGGCGCTTGGAGTGAGGACTGCTACTTGGCGTCCGGCTAGGTCGAAGACTTCCACCTGTGGCTCGGTGCCCTCGACTTTGAAGGCGACGAATCGCACCTCTAGCTGGTCGTTGATACCGTCGCCGTTGGGGGTTACGGTCGCCGAGGCTAGTTGCAGGTCGCTGATGAGCTGGGCGCTACTGGTCAGTTCGGGCAGCATGACGATGTTGGAGCGGCGCTCGGCCGCCTCGACCGACTGCCACAGGCCCGGTGCTTCGCTCGATCCGAGGTCGAGGGCAAAGACAGTGGCGTTTTGCAGCAGGCTGGTAGTGAAGCTCACTTGCAGCGAGTCGCCGGAAACCACCTGCGGCAGCGCGATGAGCAGCGAATCGGCCTGCATGTCCAAGGTGGCTGGAACGACCGGTTCTGCGCCGACCATTACCGACACGCTCTGGAGGTCAACCGGCTCGGGAATGGTGAAGCGCATTAGGTCGAAGCCGCTGTCGAGTTCG
>JAJEEZ010000562.1:0-11989 GCA_022820705.1 Candidatus Latescibacterota bacterium
AGCCCTCGCCGCCGCTTGGGACGAAGCAGGATCGCGGGCGCACGCTGGCATCGAACAGCTATGCCGTCGTCTCCAGCAGACTTTGGACTCTTGGATACAGCCGCTACTCGAAACCATGCACAGTTGGCTGGTGGCGCGACCGGCCGCGTTGGGCAGCGTAGATTACAACGCGCACAACGCAATCGTCGAGCCGGGAGGGACGCGCATCTACTTCCTCGAATTTGCCAAAATTGGTTGGGACTGGACGGAAAGGCGCTTGACGCAGTATAATACTAGTATGGGTAGCGGGCGGCAGGACGGGCGCATGCGCTCGCTGCTGGACGCGCCCGCAGCGCGTTTGTACGCCGAGGAGTCCGGGCGCAGCGACGGTGCGCGGGCGCTCGATTATCACCGCATCTTTTTTCTTTTAAACAGCGCGGCCCTGTTGTGCGCATCCCTCGACGGCAAGCCGCACGCGCTGGCTCTGCGCCAACACTGGAAAAAGCCCCATGCGCGGCTGCGGCAATGCGCGGCCATGCTGGCCGAGGGCCTGAGCACAGACCCAAGTGCAGCCGAGTTCAGAAGCCGGTTGCAGTTTTGTCTATCACCACGCGGAGGAACCCTATGAGCGAGTGGAACTCTCTCGACTTCAAACCCCGAGCCCGGGGTATGATCATCGGCGACATCCCTTGGCTGGCGCGCATAGCCGACAAGGCGCGGGCGCACCAACAGCAACGCATCGGCGACTACGTATTTCCCTGACCGGCCGACAAGCACTTCCTGGAGGAAGTGGAGCTAACAGCCGAAGCATTCGAGGAGATGGTAGCCTCGTCCGCAGACGACGATGCCCTGATCGAGAAGATGAAAGCGCACTTGGCCAGAAAGCACTAGTATGAACACCTCAGCGCAAACCGCGCGCACGCCAAGGCGGAGAGTCCGAGAGATGGAGGTAGAGGTCGTCCACGTGCGCCGCGACACCCCAGACACCACTACGCTTTTTATGTCCGCTGGCGACGAACCGATCGAATACGAGGCCGGCCACTTCTGCACCATTGATCCCCATCAGTTCGGCGAGCTGGAGCACTTCACCGCCTACTTAGAAGATCAAAAGGGGCAGCGCGAAAAGCCGAGGGCCTATTCCATGGCCTCGGCACCGCACGAAGAGCACCTCGCCATCACGATCAAAGAAGAGCGCTACGAGAGCGGCGAGACGCCGTACCCGCCGCTTTTGTCGCCGCTGTTGACGTACTACATCCAAGAGGGTCGGCAGCTGGTCATCAGCGGCTTTACCGGCGCATACACCTTTCCCGCCGATGTCTGCGAGCGCACTGATCACATTATCCACGTATGCGCTGGCAGCGGCATCGTGCCCAATAGGAGTCTTATCAAGGAAAGCCTGCATCGCGGCGACCCGCTCCGGCACACCTTGCTGTTTAGCAACAAGACGCGCGGCGATGTCATTTACTTCGAGGAATTTGAGGAGTTGCGGGATCAGTACCCCGACCAACTCGACGTCATCCACTGCATCACCCGCGAGGACCCAAGCGGCGTTCGCGGTGCCCGCAGCGGACGCATCTCCGAGGAACTCTTGCGCGAAGTCGCGCCCGATCCCTCCAAGGTGATGGCCTATAGCTGCGGCCCAGGCATCACGCCCTACGAGCGCCGGGCAGCTAGAGCCAAAGGCGAGGTCCCAGAGCCGCGCTTCGTCGAAAACATGGTCGCGCTCTTGCAGGAGCACGGGTTGGACAAAAAGCAGATCCGGCAGGAAAGCTGGGGATGAATGAATGAAGTTGATCGTGCAGATTCCCTGCTTTGACGAAGAGCAGACCCTGCCCGCTGTAATCCGCGACATCCCGCGCCAAGTGCCCGGCATCGATCAAGTCGAAATTTTGGTCATCGACGACGGCTCCAGAGACTTGACTAGCGAAGTAGCGCGCGAGTGCGGCGCGGATCACGTAATTCGCTTCCCGCGCAACCGAGGGCTGGGCCAAGCCTTTAAGGCCGGTTTTGACGAGTGCCTGCGGCTGGGAGCCGATATCATCGTCAACACCGATGGCGACAACCAGTACTACGGCGGCGATATCGACAAGTTAGTCGCGCCCATCCTCGACGGTCAGGCCGACATGGTCATCGGCGACCGGCAGACGCAGGCCATTGCCCACTTCTCTGCCCTCAAGCGCTACCTACAGGGCTTGGGTAGTCGGGTAATTAGCCGCCTTGCCGGCCTACAGGTGCCGGATGTGGCCAGCGGCTTTCGCGCCTTTAGCCGCGAGTGCGCGCTCCAGCTTTCGACCTTTACCAACTTCGACCACACAGCCGAGCACGTGATCGAAGCTGGATACAGGAACTTGGCCGTGACTTCTGTCGCGATCCGCACCAACCCCAAGACGCGCGAGTCGCGCCTCTTTTCCAACATTGGCAAGTTCGTCTTCAAGTCTGGGGAGATCAGTTTGCGCACCTATGCGCGCTACGCCGCGCTCAAGATATTTTCCCTATGCGGTATTTTGACCTTTGCCGCAGGCTTTGGCCTCGGCGTGCGCTTTCTCTACTTCTTCTTTTTTACCGACGAAGGGATGCTGCACGTGCAGTCACTTATTTTGGCGGCAATCCTGCTGTTGGCCGGGTTTCAGATGTTTCTCACCGGCGTCATAGCCGATCTGATCGCCACCAATAGGGACTTGCTCGAAGATGCGTTGCAGCGGGTCAAGAAGCTGGAATTGCGCGACGCGGATAAAAAATAATTCCACATGAAAAAACCTGCGATTTACATAGACGGCCAAGAGGGGACGACCGGGCTGCGCATTCGCCAGATGCTAGCCGGGCGCGAGGATGTAGAGGTGTTGCTCATTCCACCGGAGCATCGCCGGGACCGGAGTATGCGGGCCGAGTTTCTCAACCGGGCGGACCTGTGCGTGCTCTGCCTGCCCGACGACGCGGCGGCCGAGGCTCTCGACCTGCTCGAAAACCCGCAGACCAAGGTCATCGACACCAGCACGGCGCGCCGGGTTCATTCCGAGTGGGTCTATGGGCTGCCCGAGATTTCACCCGTGCACAAAGAACAAATTCGCCACGCGCAAAAAGTCGCCAATTGCGGCTGTTATCCCGTCGGCTTCATCCTCGCCGTGCGGCCCCTTATCGCGCAGGGGCTGCTCCGGCCCACCGCGCCGCTGGCCATCAACGCAGTGTCCGGCTATTCCGGCGGGGGGCGCTCAATGATCGCCGAATACGAGGGAGAAGGCGATCACAAGCCTTTCTGCCTGTACGGCCTCGACGGCGCGCACAAGCACTTACCCGAAATCTGGAAATTCAGCGGATGCGAAAAACAGCCGCTCTTTGTGCCGTCCGTCGATCATTCGTTCTGCGGCATGGTAGTAAGCACGCCAGTGCCCATAGAATTTTTCGCGCGCCCCCACGTCAATCGCGAAGCCGTGTACGAGGTCTGGCGCGAGTACTACGCGGACTGTCCCTTTGTGAAGTTGGTCGCGCCACAAGACGCTGTACTGCGCGACGACAAATTCCTCGACCTAACGGGATTGAGCCACACCAACTTCGTCGAGCTATCGGTCTGGGGCGACCCAGAGCAAGGGTTGGTTTTGGTCGGGCGGCTCGACAACCTCGGCAAAGGAGCGTCGGGCAATGCCGTGCAGTGCCTCAATCTGATGCTCGACTGCGACGAGACCGCAGGGCTGGTCTAGATGCTCGTCGATAGCCACTGCCATCTCGATCAATTCGCCGATGCCGACGCCGTGCTCGCGGCAGCCGCCCAAGCCGGGGTAGGGCAGGTCGTCGCCGTCAGCGAGAGTGCGGAGTCAATGAGAGCAGTCCTCGCACTCAAGCAGCGGCACCCAGACCAAGTGCTAGCCGGGCTGGGCTTGCATCCGGCGTGGATTACTCAAGCCACAGACGCAGAACTCGCCGAAGGACTCGCCTATCTGGCCGCGCATCTGCCCGAGGCCGATGTCCTCGGCGAAGTCGGCCTCGACTACAAATGGGCGGCCAGTCCGGAACAGCAGGCCCAACAGCAGGACGTCCTCTCGCAGCAACTCGACCTAGCGGCACAGTGCGGCAAGCCGATCAACCTGCACTCGCGTCGCGCCCAGCGGCAGACCTTGGAGCGGGCCGTAGAATTTCGCCGCCACACCAAGCTCAACGCCCAGCTACACTGGTTCACCCAGTCCAAAAAACTCGTGCGAATCTGCCGTGCGGAGCGGATCTACGTGTCCGTCGGCCCGTCCGTCCTGTGCGATCCGCAGACCCAAGCCGTGGCCGCGGAGATCGACCGCGAGTTGCTGCTGTTGGAAACGGACGCGCCCGTGCCCATCGGCGGGGCCGCCGGCCATCCAGCGCGGGTGGCAGCCGTTGCCGACAAACTAGCTGAACTCATCGGGTTCACCGAAGAGGAGGCCGCGGCCAATTGGGCGCGCTATTTGGGCAAGCTGCCGTAAAAAGATCGACATTATGGGAAATACTATTAGCGCAATTAGGCAAACAGGAGGAACCATGCCAACGAGCATTTTTGTCCTTGCTTGCGCCCTCGTCTTTTGCGGGCTAGCAGGGCCAGCGAGCGCCCAACAAGGCCTAGGCAACTTAGAAAGTCTGGTACGGGGCGAAGAAGTCAGACAACAGGCCCTTTCCGCGTCCGACATACCGGACCTAAATCAGGCTGTGATCTCCGATAAGGCGCGCCTACCCGGCAGCTTAAGCGCGGATAAGACGCGCATCGGTCAGGATCGCGATATAGACCCAGACGCGTACATCGTCGGCCCTAACGACGTACTTCAGCTTTACATCTGGGGCGAATTTGACCAGCCCTACTCCTTGCAGGTCAATCCAGAGGGCAATGTCCTCATCCCCACCGTCGGCTTGTTTCACATTTCGGGCCTATCGCTAACCGCGGCCAAAGAGCGCCTCTCGACCGCAGTCCAAAACAAATATCCTAACGTGGACATCAGCATCTCCCTCGTGAGTATGCGCTTCTTCACCGCGTACGTCACCGGCGCAGTGCTGAACGAGGGCAGCTTCACCATCCATCCGACCACGCGGGTTTTAGATATAATCAAACAGGCTGGCGGCTTTAAGGGCCAGATCGCGTTGCAGGACCAAGATGCCGGTGGAGCCGCTAACCGCAACACAGGCCGACGCTCCATCCAACTAATCCACCGCGACGGCACCAGCGAGCGCGTGGATCTCGACATGTTCCTCGCCACCGGCGACCTCGCGCACAACCCCTACGTGCGCATGGGCGACATGGTCCACGTCTCGTTTCGCAAGCATTCGGTGTCTATCTTCGGCGCGGTCAATGAAGAGGGCGAATACGAGTTCCTACCCGGGGATACCCTCGGCGACCTCGTGACGTTGGCCAAGGGCTTGAACCGCTCCAAACCGCTGATCAGCGCCGAACTCTGGCGCTTTCAAGAGGACACCGGGCAGGCCGAGGTCATTGAGCTAGGCAGCGCCAAAGAGACGCTAGAGGAACTGGACTACGAAACCATTCGCCACATTGAGCTGCGCCCCAACGACGCGATCTTTATCCGCGCGCAATCGCTGTGGCAGTCCACGTACACGGTCGTGATCTCTGGCGAGGTCAGGTTCCAAGGCCGCTACCGCATCGAACCCGGCGTTACCCGCATCAAGGACGTGGTGGCCGCGGCCGGCGGCCTAACCGATGAGGCGTCTCTCATCGGTGCCCGAGTAATCCGCACCAAGGTACGGGCCGAGAAAGACCCGCAGCTAGAGCAGCTAAAGAGACAGAGCGAGATAGCGGGCCTCACCGACATGAACATTGAGGATCGGGCTTATCTCAAGACCAAAACCCGCGAAGAAAAGGGGCGGATCGCAGTCGATTTCGAGCGGTTGTTTGTCGATGGCGACGAGGGGCAAAACATCTTGCTCGCCAACGGCGATGTGATCTTTTTCCCCATGCAGCGGCACACCATCAACGTCAGTGGTCAAGTGCAGCGAGCCGGGCTGATCGACTACGAGCCAGGCCGCAAAGTGCGCTACTACATAACCAAGGCCGGCGGGTACTTGTACGACGCCGACAGACGCCATGCCCGCCTAGTCCGAGCGCGCACGGGCGTCCGCGAGAAACTCAAAGACAACCTGCTAGTCGAGGTCGGCGACGAAATATGGGTGCCCCAGAAGGAGCGCATCGATTACTGGGCACTCACCCAAGAGACTATTCCCACCGTCTTCAATATCCTGACCCTCGCGGCCTTGTTGAGGGGGGCTTTTTTCTAGCATAAGAATCCCAAGGAGCACTTTAATGAATATCCAAAAAAAAGAAATCGACATCATCGATCTGCTAACGGCACTGCACGCGGGCCGCTGGCTGATCATCGGCGGCACCTTGGCCATCTGCGTCTTGGCCGGTGGCCTCAGCTTCCTCTTGCCAAAGGAATACGAGGCCACCGTGCAAATTCTGCCCCCCCAAGAGAAGAAGGAGAGTTTTGGTTTTTCCAGCATGCTCTCGTCCTTACCCATACCCGCCTTGCGCCTCGGGGAGCGGGGCACGCCATCTGACATTTCTCTCGCCACCATCAAGAGCGTGACGACGCGGCGGCGGATGATCGAGAAATTCGGTTTGATGCAGCGCTACGAGTCCCGCACCCTGACCGACGCGCTTGAAACCCTCGCCGACAAAACCACGGCCGCCATGACCGAAGAGGGCATGCTTGGAGTCTCCGTTCTAGACAAAGACCCGCAAATGGCCGCCGACATGGCCAATTACTACATCGTCCTGCTCGATAGTACCAACAAGCGATTCGCGCACAAGACGGCCTCCGACCGCTTGGACTTTATCCGCGGGATTTTGCAAGAAGAAGATAAAAAGCTTGATGACAAGATGCAGCTACTGGAACAGTTCCAGTCCGAGCACAACGCCATCTCGATCGACGACCAAGCCCGCGCCGTGATCCTGACGGCCACCTCAATGCAGACCGCCGCAATGGAACTCGAAATGAAGCGCCAACAACTCCTTGACTCGGGGCTCAGTCCCAACCACGATAAGGTCAAAAAGCTCGAGCGCGAAATCCTAATGCGTCAGGTGACCTTGGCTTTCTTGCGCGATGGCCCCAGCCCCACCGACAACGGCTTGTCGCCAAACAAAGAGCTGCGACTACAACTGGACGAAAACCTCTTCCTGCCGCTGAAGCAGATCCCGAGCGTGGCCCAAGAGTACGCAAACCTCGAAAAGGATGTACTCGTGCAGACGTCCCTGTTGCTGGTTCTGTTGCAACAGGAAGCCCAGACTCTGATCGAGGCCAAGGACGCCACTTCGACCGTGCAGATACTCGACCCAGCCACACCACCCGAAATCAAGGCCAAGCCCCAGCGCGTGCTGATCGTATTTCTCGCCGGCTTACTCAGCCTCATCGCCTCAGTCTCCTATGTGCTGGGAGCGGTGTACATACGGGGCCTTCAACAGCGCTGGCGCGAGCGGCACGAGACGACGCCTGAAGTTCTATGACTATTCAAGTGAAGGTGATCAACAAGGGAGACCAACCGCTGCCCACGTATGAGACGGAGCACAGCGCCGGCCTCGACTTGCGCGCCGCGCTATCAGAGTCAGTGGTATTAGCACCCGGCGAGCGCGGCCTCATCCCCACGGGCCTGTTTCTCGAAATCCCTCTAGGCTACGAAGCACAGGTCAGGCCGCGCAGTGGCTTGGCCCTCAAGCGCGGCCTGACGCTACTCAACGCCCCAGGCACAATCGACGCCGACTACCGAGGCGAAGTCGGCGTCATCATGATCAACCTTTCTGCTGAGGACCAGCCCATCGACCCAGGCGAGCGCATCGCCCAACTCATTTTCGCACCGGTGACACGCGGCGAGTGGATCGAGGTCGAGCAGCTTGCGGAAACGGAGCGCGGCAGCGGCGGCTTTGGCTCGACGGGGAGGCGCTGAAACTGTTCAAAAGCGGGTGGAAAGAAGAAAGGGCCGGTACTCTTGTTGGAGTACCGGCCCCTTTGTGTTGCATCCGTACAGCTAACTAACTCGCGCCCCCCGATATAGCCGGCAGGAAGTGTACCTCGCTTTCAGGCCCCACCTTCGCCCTCAACCCGGCCGCGACCACTTCGCCATCCACCGCGACGGCAATCTCGGTCTTGATGCGGTCGCCGTCGAGAACCCGCTCCTTGAAGCCGGGGTAGCGGGCGTCAAGTGCGGCAACGACTTCGCGCACGGTCGCTCCCTCTACCTCTACTTGCTGTTGGCCAGCAGTCAGCTTCTGCATCAGCGAGGGAATCCAAGCTACGGGCATGGTGGGCTAACCGCCAGTAGCCTGCGCGGCCCGTTCCTCGTGCGCCTGCAACGCGGCGACAATGCGGTCGGGCTTCATGGGCAATTCCCGCGGCCGCACGCCAACGGCATCTTCAATGGCCGCGGCGATGGCAGCAGGCGGCGGGGCGATGTTGGCCTCGCCAACGCCGCGCACGCCATAGGGATGGCCCGGGTTGGGAACCTCGACGATGATGGTTTCAATCATCGGCAGGTCGAGGCTAGTCGGAATCCGGTAGTCGAGAAAACTGGAGTTGTCGAGGTGGCCGTCGCCACTGTAGAAGTACTCCTCGTTGAGCGCCCAACCAATGCCTTGCACCGAGCCGCCCTGCATCTGGCCCTCAACGTACGCCGGGTGAATCGCCCGGCCCGCGTCTTGGATGACCGTAAAGCGCAAAACATCCACCTTGCCGGTCTCGGGATCGACCTCAACATCGGCGATATTGGCTGCAAAGGAGCCGCCAACGCCCGAATCTGGGTCCACGGTGGCTCGGCCAATGACCGGGCCACCGGTCTCTTCGAGGCGGCCAGCCAATCCCTTAAAGGTCAGCTCGTTATCGCCGGAACGGAAGACGCCATCGTCAAACTCGACTTGGCTTACTTCGACTTCCCATAGTTGGGCCGCGCGCTCGCAGAGCTGGTCCCGCACGTCGAGGGCGGCCTTGTACGCGGCCCAGCCAGTGGCGTACGTCACGCGGCTGCCGCCGGTTACGTCCGTGTGGCCAATCGAATCCGTGTCGGCCACTTGCGGTTTGACGTCTTCAGCCCGCAGGCCCAAGGTCTCGGCAAACTGCATGGCGACCGACGTGCGCGTACCGCCAATGTCGGTCGAACCCTCGACTAAGCTGACCGTGCCGTCTGCGTTGACGCTGGCCGTGCAGGAGGACTTGAGCCCGACGTTGAACCAATAGCCAACCGAGATGCCGCGCCCTCCATTGGGGCCAGCAGGCGCAGGACTCTGGTAGTGCTCCGAGTCGCGGATGGCTTCCAACACCTCCTTGCAGCCCATCTTTGGGTACACCACGCCGTCAATGCGCCGGGTGCCGGTCGTCGCGGTATTCTTTAGCCGGATCTCCAGCGGCTCCATCCCCAGTTCGGCGGCCAGCAAATCAACCACGTGCTCAGTGGCAAAAGCCACCTGCGTTGAACCGGGGGCTCGATACGCAAAACTCCGCGGCTTGTTGACCACTACGTCATAGCAGTCGATCCGGCCATCGGGGATGTCGTAACACGAGAACACGCACATCGCGGCTGCGCCGACCAAGCCGCCGGGATACGCCCCAGACTCAAAGGCGATATAGGCGTCGGCGGCCACGATCTTGCCGCTCTTGTCTGCACCCATCTTGATCTTGACGTACGACCCGGGCGTCGGGCCAGTGCTCTCAAAGACGGCTGGCCGGGTCATAATCATCTTGACGGGTTGGCCGCTCGCCTTGGAGAGCAGGGCGGCGACTGGCTCCAAGTAAACCGGAATTTTGCCGCCAAAGCCGCCGCCAATCTCCTGCGGCACGACCTTGATCCTCGAAATGGGCATGTCCAAGACCGCGCCGACTTGGGCGCGCGCAGTGAACGAACCCTGAGTGCTGGTCCAGACCGTCAGTTGACCATCGGCGTTCCAGCTCGCCGTGGCGTTGTGCGGCTCGATGTATCCTTGATGCACAGTGGCGGTCTGAAACTCGCGCTCCACAACCACGTCGGCCTCGGCAAAGGCTTTGTCTGCATCACCGAGTCGGTGCTCAAAGTGGGTGGCGAGGTTGCTCTTGCGGCCAGTGTCTTCCCCAAACTCTTGGGTGGTCATGTCGTCGTGGAGTTGGGGCGCGCCCTCCTGCATGGCCTCGCGCACATCGAGCACGGCCTCTAGTTCCTCGTACTCGACTTCGATCAGGTCGAGCGCCTCTTCGGCAATATGGACGCTAGTGGCGGCGACCGCGGCGACGGGATGCCCGCTGTACAGGGCCTTATCCGTGGCCAGCACGTTGTCGCGCAGGTATTTGAGCCGGGCCGGGCCTTCGCCGAGATCGACCATTTGGTCGCCGGCATCGGGCAGGTCGGTGCCCGTGAGGACGGCCTTGACCCCAGGCAGGGCCGCAGCTTTAGACGTGTCTATGGACTTGATGCGCGCATGGGCGTGGGGCGAGCGCAGGACCTGTCCGTAGAGCAAGCCGGCCAACTGGGTGTCGGCGCCGTAAATGGCGCGCCCAGTGACCTTGTCAACGCCGTCGTGGCGGATGGGGCGGGTGCCAATGACTTTGTAGCCGTTGTTGGCAGGCATGGCGTTCCTCCTCGTTGGGTTCAGGCGCTTTGGCGCACTTCCTCAGCGGCGTCGAGGACAGCGCGGACGATCTTGTCGTAGCCCGTGCAGCGGCACAAGTTGCCAGCCAGCCAGTGCCGCACTTCGTGCTCGGAAGGGTTGGGATTGTGGTCGAGCAGGGCTTTGGAGGCCACCAAAAAGCCCGGGGTGCAGATGCCGCATTGCAGCGCAGCGTGTTCGAGAAACTTCTGCTGCACCGGGTGCAGGCTATCCGGGCTGGCAAGGCCCTCGACCGTGCCGATTTCCTTGCCATCGGCCTCAACGGCCAGCATTAGACAAGAATCGACGAGGACGCCGTCAACGGCGATGGAACACGCGCCGCAGTTGCCGTCGTTGCAGCCTTCCTTGGTGCCGGTGAAGCCGAGCGTCTCGCGCAATACTTCGAGCAGGCTTTGGCGCGGCTCGCAGAGAAACTCGGTCGGCTCCCCGTTGATCGTGGTTTGGACGTGTGTTTTGCTCATGTACCTTAACTCCGAATTTGGGCCGCTTGTTGCGGCGAGTGAGAATCTTCTATCGCCGACCGCATGGTCGGTGCATTTCTAACTCTAGCCAGCCGCTTCCTGCACGGCGTTGGCGACGAACTGGCCGCGGGCCCGAGCCACAGCACCTGCGAGGGTGCGCTTGACCAGCACCCCGACAAGGTGGGTGCGGAACTCGGCCGGACCGCGCATATCGGAAATCGGGCGAGCCGCGCTCTGGGCTGCGGTAGCCGCCGCGTCAATGGCCTCGTCTGAGACGGCTTGGCCCGCTAGGCTGTCGCCGGCCTCGCGCGCAAAAATCGGCGTCGGGCCGACCGCGGCGAGCGCAATGCGCGCGGCCTTAAACTCCTTGCCGCGATTGGCCAAGGTGACATGGGAGGACACTCCGACGACGGCGATGTCCATCTCGTTGCGCGGAATGAAGCGCTGGTAGTGCGATCCCGTGTTCTTCCTGGCAATTGGAAGCTGGAGGGCAACCAAGATCTCACCGGGCGCGAGCACGCTACGGCCCGGGGCAGTGCAAAAATCCTCTACCGCGACTTGGCGCTTGCCGTCCGGCCCGGCAATGTGGCACACGGCCGAGTGGGTAATCAGGCTGGGGATCGTGTCCGCACTCGGAGAGGCATTGCACAAGTTGCCGCCAAAGGTAGCGCGGCCCTGTATTTGGATGCCGCCGATGATGGCAGCCGAATCGACGAGCCCAGGGTAGCGCTCGACGATCTCGGGGTCGTTGTAGATGCGCCAGCAGGACACGCCCGCGCCGATGACCAAACCCCGGCGAGGGCCGTAGGAAAGCTCATTGGCCTCGGGGACGTTCTTGATGTCGATGATGCAATCGGGCGCAAATCGCTTCCCGCGCAACTGGACGATCAAATCGGTGCCGCCAGCAAGGACGCGAGCGGCCTCGCCCTTCTCGGCCTTGAGGGCCACGGCCTCGCGCAAC
>JAJEEZ010000348.1:0-4757 GCA_022820705.1 Candidatus Latescibacterota bacterium
GCGCTGGAGCCACGCCAGCTCGTCGCGCAACGCCAAGGCGCAGAGGCCCAAGAAACCCTCCCGCGAGCGAGCTTCGGCTTCGGCGCGGTTTTTGTAGAGCCGCAGCAACACGCCGCCTTCGTCCCGGTCGAGGCCAGGCCATCCATAGAGCGGCACCCCGCCCGCTTGGGTCACCTCTATTCGTTCGGGCGGGTCGCCGAAATCCCAAGTAGTTATCCCTTCCCGTTCCCACTGTCGGGCCGCCTTTTTCCAAGCGTCGAGTTCGACCGGAGTGTCGTGCTGTTCGAGGCGTTGGGTCAACTGCTGCAAATCGCGGCCGGCCGCGACGGATTGCTCGTTGGTGCCTTGGATATCGACGCGCATCTTGAGGTGGTCGGGCAGGTCGTCGGCGTTCCAGTCCGACGCTTGGATTTGGATATGGTAGTGCTGGCGAATGTGGTCTTGCAGCGACTCCAAAAAGGTGGGATGCGTCGGCTTGAGATCAGCGGCGATGCGTTGGGCCTTTGCCGGAATCGGCACCAGTTGCTTGCGCACGGACTTGGGCAGCGAGCGTAGCAGGATGGTGATTTTCTCTTCGAGCAGGCCCGGCACCAGCCATTCAAGTATTTCTGGATCCACGGCATGGGCCAGTTTATAGGGCAATTTGACGGTGATGCCGTCCTCGTCTTGCCCCGGTCGATAGGCGTAGCTGAGGGCTAGCTTATTGCCGTCGAGGTCGAGTGCGTCTGGGAAGGCCTGCTGGTCGAAGTCGTCACGAGTGGTGCCGAGCAAGTCTTCCTCCTGCATCACGAGGAAGTCGTCGGCTTTGTCTTTGAGGAACCGGTTGAGGTCGGGCAGAGAGGAAACGTCGTCGAGGTACCGGGAGTAAAAGCGGGCGGCGGCCTCTTCGACGTGGACATCGGCTAAGCCGCGGGCGCGAGTCTGCCAAGTTTCGATCTTCTGACACAGGCGAATGTTGTGCGCGAGAAACTTGTGCGGAGTATGCACCGTCCCGGGTACCAACGCCTCGCGGATGAATATCTCGGTGGCCTCGCGGGCGTTGATGCGGCTGTACGGGATGCGGCTGCTAAGAACTTCGAGACCATAGAGAGTCTGTTTTTCCCGCACCAGCACTCGCCCCGAACGCGGGTTGAAGTAGGGCTGGTCGTACGAAGCGCGACACAGGTGGCTGCCTAGCTCAGCGAGCCATTCGGGCTGGATGCGGGCGACAGTGCGAGCGAACAGGCGCGAGGTCTCGACGATCTCGGCCGCGACCAACCAGTCGGGAGGCCCGCCCTCGCCCGGCTTTTTGCCCTTGTTGGGGCGGAACAGTCCCGAGCCGGGAAAAATCATCACCTCGCGGCTGCGCACGGCCTGATAGACATTGCCCTCCTCTTGACGCGCCACACTCGAAAGCAGGCCGGTGAGTACCGCGCGGTGAATCGCGTCGTACCCGGCGGGTTCGCGGTTGAAGCGAAAGCCTTTTATCTCATTCAGTGTCTCGCGGATCTGCGCGTGGATGTCGCGCCATTCGCGCATCCGCATGTAGGAGAGGTAGTGCGCCTTGCAGAATTTGCGCAGTTGGTTCTGCGAGGCAGTTTCCACTTTGTCGTGGTACGCGTTCCAGATGTTGAGATAAGCTAGGAAATCGGAATTTTTGTCGTGGAATTGGCGGTGCATTTGGTCGGCCGCATCCTGCTCTTCTAGGGGCCGCTCGCGCGGATCTTGAATGCTGATGGCCGCGGCGATGACGAGTACTTCGGACAGGGCTTGCTCCTCGCGCGCCTGAAGCAGCATCCGCGAGACCGTGGGGTCGATGGGCAGGCGCGCCATGGCGCGGCCAATGGGAGTGAGTGCTCGGTTTTCGTCGAGGGCGTTGAGCTGGCTCAGGAGCTGAAAACCGCCGGCGATAGCGGCTTTTGCCGGGGGGTCGATAAAGGGGAACGCCTCAATGTCCCCTAGCTTGAGATTGATCATCCGCAGGATGACCTCGGCGAGATTGGCGCGCTGGATTTCGGGCTGTGTGTATTCGGGCCGCGAGAGAAAATCTTGCTCCGAGTAGAGGCGAATGCACACCCCGTCCGCGACCCGCCCGCAGCGCCCCTCCCGCTGGCGGGCGCTGCTCTGCGAAATGGGTTCGATAGGCAGGCGCTGGGTGTGCGTGCGGGGATTGTAGCGCGACAGACGCGCCAAGCCCGTATCTACGACGTAGCGAATGCGAGGAATGGTCAGCGAAGTCTCGGCGATATTGGTGGCCAACACTACGCGGCGGCGGTCTCCCGGGGCGAACACGCGCTGCTGCTCCCCAGCGGTTAGGCGGCCAAACAGCGGCAAAATCTCGACGCCGCGCAACTTGCGCCCTTCGAGCCGCTCGCGGGTCTCGCGGATATCGCGCTCGGACGGCAGAAAGATCAACAGGTCGCCTTCCCGCGACATGCGCAAAATTTCTTCTACCGCGCTGGCGGCCGCATCCAAATACGTGTAGTCGCCGCGGTCTTGCAGAATCTCGTCGAGTGGCCAGTAGCGCACCTCGACCGGGAACATTCGGCCCGAAACCTCGATGACCGGGGCATCGTCGAAAGCCTTAGAGAAGGTTTCGGTGTCGATGGTAGCCGAAGTAATGACGATCTTGAGATCGGGCCGCTTGCGCCGGAGAAGCCGCAGGTAGCCGAGTAAAAAGTCGATATTGAGGCTGCGCTCGTGAGCTTCATCGACAATAATGGTGTCGTATTCGAGCAGGTCGGGATCGCCTTGGGTCTCGGCCAGTAGGATGCCGTCGGTCATCACCTTGATACAGGTCTCGGGCGCAGTCTGATCGCGGAAGCGGATTTTGCAGCCCACATCGCGGCCGTAGGTCACTTTGAGCTCTTCGGCCACGCGCTGAGCGATGGAAAGCGCGGCCACGCGGCGCGGCTGCGTGACGGCAATGCGGCCAGCCTCGCCCCGGCCAGCCTCTAGGCAGATTTTGGGTAGTTGCGTACTCTTGCCAGAACCGGTTTCCCCCGCGACGATGACGACGGGATGCGCCTTGATCGCCGCGAGGATTTCGTCCCTGCGGTCGCTGATGGGCAGGGCGGGTGGGTAGGTGGGAATTGGGCGGTTTTTGCGCCGCCGTTCGCGCAGGCGCGTAGAGCTGCGAGCTTGGCCCAAGAGGCGTTCGACTTCTTTCGGATCGAGGCGACCACGACGCCTCAGCCGCCGTTCGATGCGCACCCGATCTTGGAGCATGCACTGAGGCAGGAGGGTTTTAAGCGCAGTGATGGGATGCGATTTGGTAGGATATTTATTCAAAATTTACAAGGAGTTACGGCGTTTTTATTGGCACGAAAAATGTACGGTAGGGGCCAGATAGTGGCAACTATGTAGGCGGGTATTACTTTTTCGTCGCTCGGCTCAGGGACGACGAATGATCATCGCCGTTGATACAGCGCGGCCTATTCAGGCATCAGTACGCCACAGGCGCGGTATCGGGCTAGTGGCTTGCTGCTCGGGCAAGTGCCAGTATTCGGCCTCTGGCGGGACCTCTTGCAGGTGCGGGCAGGTCATGCCGTGGCGGTCCCACACCACTTCGCCCGCGCGCAAGGTCAGCGCGCATTCAAGGCGGTGCTGGGCTTCGATGCAGGCCCAGCCGCAGTCGCGAAAGTAGAAGTTGCCCTCAAGGACGCCCAGCACGGCGATGTCGGCCTCAGAGCCGGGCGTCAAAGTCCCCAACTCGGGCCGGCGGATGGCGCTGGCGGGCGTGACGGTGGAGCGGTAGATCACTTCCTGTAAGGACATGTTCATGGCCAAGCACTTGGACATAGTGTCGAGCATGGAGTGGACGTGGCCGTTTATATTGCCCATGTGCAGGTCAGTGCTGATAGAATCGGGCGGGAAGCCATCGGCAATAGCCGGCATGGCGGCGCGGTACCAGAAGCTAGCCGCCCCGTGCCCGAGGTCGAAGTGAATGCCCCGCTCGCGCGCCTTGTGCATGTAGTCGTACACCGCGCCATCTTCATCGACGACGGGGAACTGGCGGGCAAAGACGTGGGTGTGGATGTCGCCGGGACGCAGGTGTTTGAGAAGGAGGTCGGGGTAGGAGCGCTCGGGCGGGCGCGGCCAAAAGTCAACCATCACCGGCATTTTACAGCGCTCCCCGGCCTCGACGGCCGCGTCAACCGAGGCCCACGGCGGATGCTCGTCGTCAAACGGCTTGGTGGTCCAATAGTGGGCGGTCTTGATGCCGACGCACACCTCGTCGTGGGCCGCAGCCATCTCGGCCGCCCGCTGAGGATCGAGGTTGGCGACGATTTGTTCGGGAGGGCCCATGCCTGGGGCGGCGATGTTGACGTAGGCGAACATGCGGATCTTGGAGTGGTCGATCACCGTCTCGCGGAAGTGCGCAAACTCCTCGGCCCCGGCTGTGCCCGTATCGACGCAGGTGGTTACACCCTCTTTGAGAAAGTGGGCGTCGGCGTGGAGACTGCCCACCAACCCGCCGGATTGGCGGGCGCGGGTATGGTACGTATGGACGTGGATGTCGAGTAGGCCCGGCACGACGACGAGATTGCCTACGTCGATGACGCGATGGGCGTCCGCCGGGGAAATGTCCTCTTCGACGCGGGCGATGCGGCCGTCGAGTACGCCGACGTCGGCGACGCCGTTGATGTCGTTGACAGGATCGATTACGTGGCCGCCTTTGAGTACTATTTCGAGCTTGCGGGGCATGGTTTTTTCGTTTCGGATGTTGTAGTGAGAATCAAAAAGTAGGCTGGGGCAAAAGGAGGGTCAAATGAGGT
>JAJEEZ010000338.1:0-14474 GCA_022820705.1 Candidatus Latescibacterota bacterium
AGCGTCATGTCCAACATCATCGGCCTAACGCTCATCGAGCCGGTCGCGGGCTTTGCGCCCGAAATCCACGCCGAATCAACACCCGATTGGCCCTACGCAACCGTACACGACGCCGTAGTTGACGGCTGGCAAATTGTCCAATTCCCCCACCTACAAGCTCCGTTCGACGACAGGGAGTTGGACGTGATTGGCTATGAATTCATCCTACAGAAAATGGAGGTTATCGCCGATGAATGAGCATCTGCTCAGCGACGCCGAAGTGGCCCGTTTCCTCGTCACCGGCTACCACCTCGTCGAGCCAGAATTGCCCGCCGGGCTTAACGAGTCCATCGCCGCCCAGCTCGACGCGCTCGACTACAATCCCGGCGACGCCATCACCGAAGCCGTGCCCGAGCTCTGGCAAGTGCTCGATCACCCGACCGTCAAAGGCGCGCTCGTCAGCCTGCTCGGCCCGGACTACGAGGTGCAGTCGCATCGCCACTGGCACTGCAAGCAGCCGAACTCCCCGCACATGAACTGGCACCAAGACGGCCTCAACAACCGCGATGTGCTGCTCAACCGCTTCTTAGGGCTATACTACCCGACTGACGTCACGCCCGACATGGGACCGACGATTATCGTCCCTGGCACCCAGTTCCGCAACGCGCCGACGGACCGCATGGCCACGTACACCAACATCCGCGGCCAAGTGCCGCTCGTGGTCAAGGCCGGTACCGTGGCCTTCACCCACTACGACCTCTGGCACGGCACCGCGGCCAACCGCTCGCCGCACAAGCGCCACATGATCAAGTTCCTCTTCCGCCGCACTCAGGACAACACCGCACCCACTTGGAATCACGACCCCGAGGCGGCCAACAAACCCGCCGACTGGAACGAGCGCGACCGGGCCGAGGACGTGACCAACATCCTCAACTTCACCAATCCGCTGGGCGTCTCCCAGAGCGACCACTACAAGGAGCGCGCCATCCGCCGCCAGAACTGGAACTATCTCATGGGCCTGTCGGCCTAATCCCAACCCCTTAGCAAAGAAAGCATTCTATGACCGTCCAAATCGCCCGCGTTGAAGAGCGTTTCAAATGCCCCGGTCCCCAGCCCAACGGCCTGCAAGCCGCGCCCGACGGCCTCTGGTGCATAGACCAAGTGGACCTCAAGGTCTATAAATTCGACTACGAAAGCGGCGAAGTCCTCTTTGAAGCCCAGACCGATACCGAGCACTCCAGCGGCATTACGCTCGGCGACGGATCGCTGTGGATCGCCTCGACTTTTGAGCTTAAGATCGCCCGCCTCGACCCGGCTACGGGCCAAACCATCGCCAAGCTAGACTCGCCCGGCAATGGCGTCGTCGCCTGGGTCGCCGACCAGGAGAATGGCCGCGTCACGGGAGCCCACGGCCTCGAGTGGAAGGATGGCAAGGTGTACGTGGCCTCGCCGCCGTCGCAATTCGTCCACGTGATGGACGCCAGCACTTGGGAAGAAGTCCATTCCTTTCGCGTCCCCGGCCTCCGGGTCCACGGCCTAGCTTGGGCTGACGACGGCACCCTCTGGGTCGCCGACACCTCGGCTGGCACCATCAACCGCCTCGATCCCGAAGACGGGCGCATCTGGGAAGTTATCCGCGTCGAGGCCCCCACCGAAGTCCACGGGCTGACCATCCACGAGGGCGTGCTCTGGTACTGCGACGCTGCCACGCGCGCGATCGGCCAACTACACATATAAAAGGAAGGGATTCCATTGAAGATCACAGAGGTCAAAACCGCTGAAGTGCGCGTAAACCGCTACCACTACCATTACGTCCGCATCCACACCGACGAGGGCATCTACGGCACTGGCGAGGCCAGCCACGTCGATGGCGGCTGGCGCGGCTCCACCCAGACTATGGCCGCCCAGCTCATCGGCAAGGACCCGCGCGATGTCGATGCGCTTTTTGAAGGCATCCGCCGCAGCTACATCTTCCGCGGTGGCATGTCGGGCTTGGCGATTTCGGCGCTGACCGGACTTGAGGTCGCGCTGTGGGACCTGGCTGGCAAGACCCAAGGCATACCCGTTTACCGGCTCTTGGGCGGCAAGTTCCGCGACCGGGTGCGCCTCTACGTCGATAGCGCCCATGAGGACTACAAGGAGCGCGCCGAGGACGCTCGTGCAAAAGGCTTCACTGCGATAAAGTTCGACCTCGACGACGCCGGCCACCCGGAAAAGCTCGATCCTTGGAACTGGTCGGTGGCCCCTGCCGAGCTGGAGGATCTGGTCGATCAAGCGCATCAGATCCGCGAGGCCGTCGGCCCCCACATGGACTTGGCTATTGACCTGCACGGCCGCTACGACGCCACCGCCGGGATGAAGTTCGCCCACGCGCTCGAAGGTCTAAATCTGATGTGGCTCGAAGAGCCGGTGCCGCCCGAGAATATCGACGCCCTCAAGCGCATCACTGACTCGACCCGCACTCCGGTCTGCGCCGGTGAAAACGCCTATCTGCGCTACGGTTTCCGCGACATGCTCGAACAGCAGGCGGTCGATATCATCATGCCCGACATTTCCAAGTGCGGCGGCCTATCCGAGTGTCGCAAGATCGCCAACATGGCCGAGACCTACTACATCCCCTTTGCCCCACACAACAATTCCAGCGCCTTGAGCACCGTGGGAGACGCCCACGTCTGCGCCAGCGTGCCCAATTTCCTCGCCTTGGAGTTCCACCGCTACGACGATCCGACTTGGAATGACGTGGTCCTTTCCGACGAGCCGGTGATTCAGCAAGGGCACGTGGTGTTGAGCGAGAAGCCGGGGCTGGGAGTGGAACTGAACGAGGCGTTTTTGCAGAGTATTCTGGAGGACGGGGAGCCGCTCTGGCAGTAGGGTGCTCACGTGCCGCTTTTTCAAAGGCGACCTTGAGTTTGTCATGCCCTTATTACAAGCCCATGTCCAAAGGATGCTGTGCTGTTGACATTATGGGTGTCGTCTCGAAAATTCTAGCCAGCAGTGGGGAAAAGGCTAAAAGAAAGGATTTTGCCATGGGAGCAACGCACGTCACTGTAACGATTCGCAACCCGGCCGAGCCGGACCGCACTTGGGAAGGGCTTTTTCTGGTGGATACCGGCGCGACGGATTGCCTCGTGCCTAAGCAGCACCTTGAAGCCATCGGCCTCGAGCCGAAAGGCCAGCGGACGTATGAACTGGCCAATGGGGCCGAACTCAAACTCGATGTCACGACCGCGGACGTCGAATTTATGGGAGAAATCGTCGGCGGCACGATTATCTTTGGCGACGCGGACGCCGAGCCGCTACTCGGGGTAACGGCTCTCGAATCAGTCGGCATTGAAGTCGATCCGCTCAATCAGCGGCTGAAAAGGCTACCGGCGGTTCGCCTCAAACGATTTGTAGAGCGAATCAACGTCAACGCAGCAGGGTGAGCTTGCGCGTCAAAACCGTCTCGTCTTCGGCCCGGTTTGGCTTGGGCCACGCCTCCTGTAGAGCGGCGACCGCCAGCCGGAAGCCGATTTGGTAGCAAAACCGGCCAGCGGTCCCCTGTCGCGTCCCTAGGGAGCGCCGCGACGAGTACCCACACTCTTATGCGTCTATAAGCAGCCTCCGCGCTATGCTCACCTCAGCAGGGTAAATTTTTGGGTAAAACGGCCTTGGGGGGTGCTCAACCGATACAGATAAACGCCGCTGGCTAAATCCGAAGCATCCACAGCTACCGTGTGATAGCCCGCCGCTTGAAACCCCTCGTGCAGAACCGCCACGCGTTGCCCGCTCAGGGTAAAGACCTCCAAGCGAATAGCTGAGGCGGTGGGCAACGTATAGGAAAGAACTGTCTCGCTGTTAAAGGGGTTGGGATAGCTCGGGTTGAGCGCCGTCGTGGCTAGTGTGCCGGAGCCTTCGACGTTGACCTCATATTGCTGCACGACTTCGCCGGTATCGTAGTCGATAAGCAGGATCTTTGTTTGTCCTGCTTGGCAGGCTTTTACATGCAGGTTCCAGCCGTCTCGGCGACCGCTTGAGGGCCTATCGTTGCCTTCGGCTGGACAGAAGTCTCTGGTGGGTACCTGTTGGCCGCCGGAGACCTCTAAGGCCGGGTCGGAGCCGGACGGGTTGGCTCTCACCAGCACGCTGTCGAGGTTGGTATGGACGGAAAATGTTTTCCACGCCGGATCGTCGGCCGAGAATTCGACCTCAGACGGATCGGGCGTCAGCCATGCTTGGGGCTCGACGGCCGAATCGTTGCCGATGATTTTGATATTGATAAGCGCTGCGTGTCCACTTGACGAGGTAGCCTGCACGGCGAAGGCCTTATCGCCATCGGCTGTCGCGTTGTCCTTGGGCGTCAGAGTAAGCTGCGCTGTCCCCGTTCTTTGGCCTTTGGCAATGGTGAGGGTTTCTGGAAATGTCGCGTCGAAGTCCTCGCCGCGCTGGGCCGGCTTGCCTACTAGCGGAGAGACAAGGGCGAGAGTGATCGTCTCGTCCGTCGCAGCGGCTCTATCCAACGTCACGGTCACTGTGATGGTCGTGGCCGGCCCGTCCTCGCGGATCGAATCATGGCTTGCGGCGATGCCTTTAAGCTCAACCGCGGTCGTTGGCTGCCCCTCGGTCTCAGGTTGATCCTCACCGGAGGACTCGTCATCAGCCGCCGTTCCAGCATCCGCCACGGCACTGACCAAGCGACCATCAACGAAGCGTTCAGCAAAGCGCCAAGTCGCGGCCTGACCAGACAAGGTGTGGAAAGCTTGATAATAATTGCCCGGCGTGTCAAAGTCCTGTGCCGAAATCTGGAAACCAATGATCTTGCCATCGAACAGCGGCGAAGGCTTACTGTCGTCCGGGTTGTTCCAAATCAGGTCGTCGAACGGCGTGACGAAGAATTCGATGATTGTAGTCGTCGGGCCATCGCCAGTCGATCCTCCACCGCCATCGGCGTAGGGCAGAGAGTTGACCCACTCAGTGCCTCTGCCCAGATAACCGACATGGCGACCGTCAGGAGTGTCGCCGATAGCTAGGTAGTGCTGAGCCGTGCGGTTGTTATTCAGGTCCTTCTCTTCGTCGGTCCAGTTCTCATCGGCCGAACCAGTGTAGTCGCCACCACTGTGGTCGCCATCAA
Source organism: Candidatus Latescibacterota bacterium (assembly GCA_022820705.1). Classification (GTDB taxonomy): domain Bacteria; phylum Latescibacterota; class UBA2968; order UBA8231; family UBA8231. The sequence continues at coordinate 5,090 of JAJEEZ010000338.1, forward strand.
GCATGAACTCAACGCTATCATGCCGCCATAGACCACCCAAATCACCGCCAGCGTACTCATTGATATAGATGTTGTCGATGCGCTCCATACCCATCCAGATCGTACCCTGATTGCCGTTCCAAGCCAGCCAGATGCGATAGTCTAGGTCTGCCGGATCGTACGGGGCACCGTGGCCCACATCCGGGTGCTGATAGAAGTCAGTGGGGACCAGCGAAGCATCACCAAGCACATCTTCCCAGTCAGTTATGTCAGCATCGCGCAGATCAATGTCGGCCAGATCGGCCTCAGAAAGCTCAAAGATCAGGTGAATCCGATCTCCGATATGTGCACTGGCACCGCTTGACAGTCCCAGTATCAAGCCCATAGCGACAAGCCCATAAAAACGTTTCATAAACTGCGACTCCTTTCAATATCCCTTATCGGGAGTGGGTGGTTTGTAAGTGGAGATCGGTTCGTTAGACTGGCCGGTTGACGAGGATGATGCACGAGCCGCCAGCGGCGAAAGCACGAGGCCGATTAACGCGAAAAAGGCGCAATGGAGAACGAGTGTTCTCATGGGTCAGACTCCTTTATTTGGGATGAAAGGGATAAAGACAAGGATGCGTAGATTGCGCGAGATTAGGGCAGAGCCGCACAGACTGCGACCGGACCAACACCGGACCAATCGCGGAACGTCATTCCAGCGATCATCCGGCTCTTGGTGAGAAGAAGTACGGGATTTAGAGCTTAACGCTCGAGATGAATTTTGAGGGAGGGGAGGGGGGGGGGGGGGTAAAGTGTTGTTTTTTAACAACTTATGAACGAACAGATCAACAGGGTCTCTACGCGGATAACGAAATCCTGCCATCGCCAAAAGCTCCGCTTCCGGCGACAGCATCTTTTCTGAGATTGAATTTCCCATTTATCCAGTTCGTCCTCTGACGGCGGAACCAAACGCTCCGCGCTTTACGGCGACGCGCCAAATAGTTTGCCACTACAAGAGCAAGATGTCAAGAATTTTTTACGGCGATAAGCACCAGATTGCCTCCGTCGCTTGGTCAAACTCCAAACGCACCTATATTATTCTCCATGCCCCAACGCAAAGCACATAACCCCGCTAGCATGGCCGAAGCCTACTACATCCCGTTTGCCCCGCACAACAACTCCAGCGTCTCGCAGAGTATGTTGGAAGACGGGGAGCCGCTGCGGCAGGAGGAGAAAAATGAAAACCCTGACCGTTAAAGTTCCAGAAGAGATAGATGTCAAATTAGAGGTCGTTGCAGCGCAACGGAATAAGAGTAAATCAGCTCTGATCCGTGCGGCCATTGAGCATATCCTAGGGGCTGATGAAACACCCATGCCCAACTCGTGCTTGGACTTGGCTAGAGATTTAAGTGGATGCATTGAGGGAGCCAAAGATCTTTCGCATAACGAGAAATACCTGAGAGGATACGGCCAGTGAGACGTGGCGTCTTGTTGGACACAGGGCCACTTAAAACAGGAATCCCACTATGACCCAACGCAAAGCACATAACCCCGCTTGGCCCTGGACCAAGGACTTCCGCATCTCACAGGCTGTACAAGTAGGCGATACGATCTACGTCTCTGGCCAAGGGCCACTCGACTCGGAAGGGAAGCTCGTCGGCGAAGGCGACATGGCTGCGCAGTCGCGTCAAGTCTTTGCCAATATCCGCGCCGTGCTCGCCGAGGCCAGTGCGACCATGGACGACGTGGTCAAGATCACCTCGTTCATCACCGACACGGGCCGCTACGCCGAGTACGCAGCCGCCCGCGCCGAAGCCTTTCCCAACCACGCCCCTGCCAGCTCTACCGTGACGGTCGCCGATCTAGTCCTGCCGGGCATGCTCGTCGAAGTCGAGGCCATAGCCGTGCTCGGCAGCGATAGCTAACTACCTCGGCTCCCGATAGACATCCGACCCAGAGCCGCCGACCAAGATATCCAAGTCAACGCCCTTGTCGGCTTGGAGCACGTGCTTGACATACAAGCCGGCATAACCCCGCGTAACGACCGGCGCGGGCGGCGTCCACGCTTGCCGCCTGCTTTGCAACTCCTCGTCGGGCACGGCCATGTTCAACGACCGTTTCTCCACGTCCAACTCGATCAGGTCGCCGTTCTGCACCAAGGCCAGTGGGCCGCCCACTGCGGCTTCGGGCGCGACGTGTAGAATCACTGTGCCGTAGGCCGTGCCGCTCATCCGTCCGTCCGAGATGCAAACCATGTCGCGCACGCCCTGTTGCAACAGCTTCTTGGGCAATCCAAACTTCCCGGCTTCGGGCATACCGGGGAAACCTTTTGGGCCGATGCCCTTCAAGACCAGCACGCTATCTTTGTCCACATCGAGATTGGGATCGTCAATCCGCGCCCGATAGTCTTCTATACTTTCAAACACCACGGCTCGTCCGCAGTGCTGCATCAGCTCTGGCGAGGCGGCCGACGGTTTGATAATCGCCCCGTCTGGGCAGAGGTTGCCTCGGAGTACGGCGATCCCGGCTGCTTCCTTGAGCGGCTGGTCGATCGCGGCGATGACTGCTCGGTTGTAGCATTGGGCACCCGAGGTATTTTCGCCGAGCGTCTTGCCCGTCACCGTCAAAGTATCCATGTGCAGATGTTCCTTCAGCTCTTGGATTACGGCGGGCAAGCCCCCAGCATAGAAGAAGTCCTCCATCAGATACTCGCCCGAGGGCATTAGATTGACCAAGTGCGGCATGCGGCTGCCCAAGCGGTCGAAGTCGTCCAGTTCCAACTCGACGCCGAGCCGTCCGGCAATGGCCAAGAGATGTACCACGAAATTGGTCGAACCGCCCAGCGCGGCGTTGACTTTGATAGCGTTTTCTACGGCTGGCCGCGTCAAAATGCGCGACATGCGCAAGTCTTCTCGCACCATCTCGACGATGCGATTGCCCGCCAGATGCCCCAAGCGCTTGCGTCGCGCATCCGGCCCTGGGATCGCCGCGCCGCTCGGCAGCGTCAGCCCGACAGTCTCGACCATGCAGGCCATTGTCGAGGCCGTGCCCATGGTCATGCAGTGGCCGTCCGAGCGCGAAATCCCGGCCTCGGCCTCCAAGTAATCCAAGCGCGAGATGCTCCCGGCCCGCAGTTCGGTGGTAAAGCGATAGACGTCCGTGCCAGAGCCGATATTCTCATTGCGAAACTTGCCGTTGAGCATCGGCCCGCCCGTCACCGCGATGGTCGGCAAGTCCACGCTCGCCGCGCCCATTAGACAGGCTGGCGTCGTTTTGTCGCAGCCGGTCAGCAGCACCACCCCGTCGAGCGGATTGGCGCGGATGCTTTCCTCCACGTCCATGCTCGCCAAGTTGCGGTAGAGCATGGTAGTTGGCTTCATCAGCGTCTCGCCGAGCGAGGTGACCGGGAATTCGAGCGGAAAGCCCCCGGCCTCGTACACCCCGCGCTTGACCTGCTCGGCCAAGATCCGCAGATGGGCGTTGCAAGGATTCAAGTCCGACCACGTGTTGCAGATCCCGATTACGGGTCGGCCGTCGAACATCTGCTCGGGATGGCCTTGGTTTTTAGTCCAACCTCGGGACACAAACCCTTGGTGCCACTCGTCGCCAAACCACCCCGCACTGCGCAACGTTTTTTTATTCCCGCTCATGGTAATATTCCAATGTACATTTGCATATCCTTGGAATCTGTCTCGCAAAATTGACAAGGGGCGAACGCAACCGTTCACCCCTCGTCGGCAGATTGGATTGGATGGCTGCGCTACACCGGCATCTCTCGCCGCGTGTGCGCTCGCCCCACTCGGGCTGTTTCCTCATTCCCCCCAGAGAACACTCGCGCCCCGGCGTCAATTTTCTCAGCGACCGTTTCGGGTGTGGACCCGTCCAAAAAAGCCACGCCGTTTTGCTGGCACGCCGCCTTGACCCGCTCGTGCGTCTCCTGCATCTGCTCGGGCCACGGCTGCGGCATCGTCCGATACCCTAGCGAAATGCTCAAGTCGCCCGGTCCCATCTCGGCAAAGCCGATCCCCGGTACGGACAGGATTTCCTCAATGTGGGGCAGGGCCGCCACCGACTCGATCTTCAGCCCTAACAGCAACTCGCCTTCCGGGTTGAGCGGCCAGGGATCGGCTTTGGTTAGATACTCGTCGCGACTCGCGCCCCACACTCCTGCACATACTCCCTCTGAGCCAACGCCTCGCGTGCCCCGACCCAAGTCATCACCAACGCCGATGGTGTTGATCGGATAGCGGCACGACTCGACAAAGGCTCGGACGGCCCCGGCCGATTCAGCTTGGCAAAGCAGAATGCCGTGCGCGCCTCGGCCCAAGATCTGCCGAAACTGCCAAGCGTTGTAGCGGACGATCTCCTCGGACCGGCCCTCGACTGGGGCCTCGACGATGATCGCCGGAGTCCGGTGCCCGCTGCGGGTCGGCCCACCGGCGATCAAGCCGCGCAGGTATTCATCTAATCCGGCCATGTCGAACGAGCCGTGTTCCATGCCGACGTTGATGTAGTCGGCCCACGTTGCGGCGTCCTCTTTGCCCTGCTCGTAGGTCAGCACATGTCCGACGTGGGCACCCGTGTAGTAGATGGGCTGATCCTCGGCGAGGAGTTCAACGGCGCGGTTGATTTTTTCACTCATTGAGTCTCTCCTTAAAAGGTCTGCTTTAATTCCACGAATCCACTCCCAAAAGTTTCCGCCCGAGAGCAGTCAACTCGGCTGGCTGCTGATGCTGGTGTTCCCAATCTCGCGCATCGCCGGGCCAGCGCGGCGTTGGTCGCCGCTCCTGCCAAGCCGTGATCCGCTCCTGGCGCGCGGCCTCTCCGTTCGCGGGTGCTGGCGACATGGTGATATACTGCGCCAAGCGCGGCCGAGCGGACCGATTGTGGCCGTTGCCGTGGGCCAACAACCGATGCCAGATCAGCAGGTCTCCGGCTTGTCCCGCAATCGACTTGACCGTCAGCCCTGTCAGATCGGGTTTGCGCGTATTGCGATCCGCTGGCTGGGTCTTGACCCATTCGTCAAACATCCGGTGAAAGCCGGGTACGCACTGGAAGCCGCCTTGGTCCTCCGCCGTATCCGTCAAATACAACACCCCTTGCACCCCAAAGGCCACCGGCTGCTGTGTCGTATCGACATCCCAGTGAATCATCCCCTTGTTGCACCACTCGGGCTGATCCTCGCGCGCCGGCGGTTTCATATTGGCCCGGTCCAGCGAGACCCACAACTTCTCGTCGCCCCAGATCTCGGCAAAAGCCTGATGCACCTTGGGGTACTGCCGATTGTCCCACAGGGCTTGGTGCTGGTAGATTTCGACCATGCCCGCCGCTGAGATCGGCGAGCACAGATTGTCGCGGGTATAGGGCTGGTACTTGTACCAATCTTCTTCGCATTCTGAGTCCATCTCTAGAAATTCCCAGATCGCCGCCACCATCGCGTCTAAGTTTTCTTGGGGCACGGCGTTGTGGACGATCACATAGCCGTTCTCTTCCCAGAAGGCTCGATCTTCTTTGCTCAATACTGACATGGTCTCTCCTCCAAGTCGGTTTACCCGTACACCGTCTGTATCAACGCTCGAATATACCCAATCGCATACGCCTTCCCATGCAACGGCCCGTATCCATGTGGAAAAGACGGCGTGTGATCCATCATATACGGCCCATTAAACCCATTATCGCGATAGACCTCCATCGCTCGCCGCATATCCACCTCCCCCTCGTCCAAGAACACCTCGGTAAAGCGCGGCAATTGCCCGCGCACATTGCGGAAATGCACCCACGCAATCTTGTCCTTTGCAGCCATCTCGGCGATTGCGTCGTAGATCTTCTCTGGCCCCAGCAACTCGGTCATGCACCCCTGGCAAAAGAGCATGCAATTGCTGCCGCTCGGCGCGATCTCAAAGAAGATCTTGCAGAACTGTTCCAAGGTCGAACAAATCTGCGCCACGCCCCCTAGCGGCTCGGGAATCGGCGGGTCGTCCGGGTGCAGGGCCATCCGCACTCCCGCCTTTTCGGCTGCGGGGATCGCCGCTGCTAAAAAATGCTCCATCCGCGCCCACATCTGTGCCTCTTCTACCGGAGGATCGTGCGGTTCGGGCCGGTTCTGAGCAAAAACTGCGTAGTCGAACGTACTATATTGCACGCCGCCCCTACCCGTGTCCGCAGGAGTGCGAAAGTTGCCCATGGGTTTGAAGTTCCAGCCCACGCAGGGAATGCCGGCTTGGCCCACGCTCTCCAGCATCTTGCACCAGTGGCCGATCTTCTCGTCCATGTCCTCCTCGGCCAAGGTGATCTCCTCCCAAGCGGGCATGAAGATATTGTTCAGTTTCATGCCGTGCGCCTCGACCTTTTCCCGCGCCTGCGCCAATGCGTCGGTGCAGTCCTTGCCGGCCTTTATATCCTGTGCCAGCGATGTATTTGCCGAGCCGGTACCGCCCCGCCGCCCGGCTACGGGCGCTCCCCCGCGCAGCTCCAGATGGATCGAGTCCACGCCGATCGCGCGAAAGAAGCTCAGATGCTCGTCGTCGAGTTCGCCGATGGAGATTTGGTCTTGGATATACATCCGTCGCTTTCCTTTTGAATCGCAACCCTTTGCGTCAACACCTCGCCTAGCGCGAGTTCATCATCCGGCGACCGGCCGATCCCGCTGATTTTGTCCGCCGTAGCGGAATCCCGGCACGTTGTCGGCGCAGTACGTGCCGCGAAAGAGGGTTTGCCGCATCGGCGGCATCTGCTCGACGAGTTCAGCCGGCGGCGACCACGGACTCCAGCGCGAGCCAACGCTATTGTAGAGGTTGAAAATACCCACCCGCTCGTTGTCGGCATTGGTCCACGGAGAGGTACTGTGCGCCAGCGCCTCGGTGAAAAACAACACCGACCCAGCCGGGCACTCGTATGTTTCCCACACCGCCGAATGCGGGTCCTGAATGGTGGCGGGCGAGGGGTATGCAGCCTTGTGGCTACCCGTAGCTAAGAGCGTGCCGCCCTGCCGCATTTTGACCGGTGCCAGCTCCCACACCACCCGCGTCAATCCGCTAAAGGACTTGCCGGGAATGCTCTGGTAGTGGTGCGAATCCACGGCAAAGCGAAAGAAGCCGCTGCCGTTGTGCGGGTTGAAAACGCCCTCGCGCTCGGGGGTCGCCGCTGGGTTGCGCAAGCCGCTGCCCTCCATCCGAAACCCGTAGCACTCGGCGCTCGACAGCCCTGGGAACGCCAAGAATTCGTTGAGGAAGCCCACTACAACCGGATGGTCGGTCAGCTTCTCCAGCGGCCCGGCGACAAAAGAACGCTCGTATTCCGGCAGCGACTCCGGGTGGTTCTGCACGCGCAAGGCGTACTCGCGCATGGCCTCAATCTCGTCGTCGGCCAACACCCCGGGCACCAAGAGCCACCCGCGAACATCGAAGAGGTATTTCTGCTCGTCGGTCAGCGCGACGATCGGCTCGCCAGCGGCGTTTTTTTGCGGCAGGTCGCCTTCCTCTAAAAGCAACGGCTGCCCCAGATTCTTATCCACTACGTATGCTTCGCTCATCTTGTGCAATCCCTTTTGATTGTGAACGTTAGTCGGCTCGCGGAAATGGCGGGAGCGGCGACTTGTTTTCTCCATCTACTTCGTACTCGTCCGGCGGAAAATTCTGGCATAGCGCGCCTTTTCGCATCACCCAATGAAGATTGCCCCAAGTGCGCGGCGAGCGGTCGGCTAGGGCCGGCGTGGTATAGACGCCAGCGATGCCGATCCGGCTCTGCGGACTCTCGTTGACCGGGCTATAGTGCCACATGCTGCTGTGCCAGCAAACGACATCGCCTGGTGCCAACTCAATGTGCTCGACGCCGCGCTCGGCCTTCAGGGCTGCAACCCGCGCCCTCGGCAATTCGCCGTGGATACTGTCGGCGTAAAGCACGTGCTCGACGATTTCGGTTTTGTGGCTGCCCGGAATGAATTGCAGGCAGCCGTTGTCGCGCCGCGCCGGGTCGAGGGCCATCCAGAAGTTGAACGGCTCGGTCTCGCCATCGCGCCACAGGCCGTTGTCTTGGTGCCAAGGCGTGGCCGCCCCAGTATTGGCCGGCTTGACGAAGACGCTACTGAACTTGAGCAGAATATCGTCACCCAAGTAATACCGCCCCAGCGGTGCCATCGCCCCGGCGTGTACCGTGTGCCAGACTAGCGGCGCAGTGTGGCACCAGCGGTTGAATTTGCGAAAGCGCTGCGCCCGCGCCTCGGGCGTATCGCCCATTGGGTCCATGGGGTCGGCGTCCGTGCGCACGTTCTCGGGCTCGGGCGTGTACAGGATGTTCTTGATCACCCCGCGCATCTCCGCCGCTTGGTCGGCCGTCGCGACCCCAGGTACCGTAAAATAGCCCTTTTCCTCCCAAGAGCGGGCTTGGTCTTGGGTGGGTTGCCAGCTTTTCATGCGTCCTCCTTCTCAGTGCTCTTCAACTACCAGCGAGCTGAACTTCTCCTCGTCCCACTCCGCACCCCAACCCGGTCCATCCGGGGGCGCGATGTGCCCTTCTTCAATCAAGGGCGCGTTGAGCAAACCCCACTGCGCCCCGGTCTGCCGCAAGCTGTCGGCCGTGGCCCCGAAAAACTCGTAGAAATCCATGTTGTCGATACAGCAGCCCAAGTGCGCGTGTACCAGCCCGTCCAATGCCCCGCCGGCATTCAGTTCGATATTCGCGCCGTGCAGCTCGGCCAGATGCGCCAGTTTCAACACCTGCGTCGTCCCGTGCCGGGCATTGCCCCGCAGGCGATCAGTCGCCCCTTGGATCAGCCATTGCGCCGTCAAGTCGATGTCGTGCATCAGCATCTCGGTCCCCATCACCGGAATGGTCAACGCGCGGCACAGTTCCTGATATTGATTCATCTTCTGCTCGTGCATCGGCTCTTCCAACCACACAAAATCCAGCTCCTCCAGTACGCGCCCCACCTCAATGGCCTCGCGCAAGTCGTAGGAGCACACTGGATCGGTGATTAACTCGTAATCCGGCCCCACGGCGTCGCGCACGGCCCTGTAAATGGGTATATCGGCCTTTCCTCCTTTATACGTGTGAAACTTGTACGCTCCAATGCCCATTTCCTTGCCGAGTTCTATGGCCTTGAGATATCCCTCGATATCTGTATCGCCGCCGGTCAGATAGGCGGGCAGGCGCGGCCGCACGCGCCCCACTAACGCATAGACCGGCAAGCCCGCGGCCTTGCCCAAAATTTCCCATAGACAGTTGTCAAACGCCCCAAACCACCCCGGGGGCTGGTACACCCATCGGGTGCCTTTCCAAAACTGCTGAATTAGTCCCTCGCGCTCCCAAGGGATCCGTCCCAACGCGTGATTACGCACGATGTCGGACTGATAGGGCGTCATCGACGTGTCGCTTCGTAACACAATTCACTCGTCAGTATGGACTTCCAAAAAGCTCTGCCGCA
>JAJEEZ010000440.1:0-11125 GCA_022820705.1 Candidatus Latescibacterota bacterium
CCGGGGTTGTATGTAGTGGGTTTGAGTGTGGAGACGGATCAGGGGACGACGCAGCGGCAGGCGATCGTCTCCCTAGTATACTAAGGAGACGAGTATGGCGGACGATGTGTAATTTCCTTACCCTAAACGAGTTAAAACACCTTAGAACACAACGGAGACCGCTATGATTATCTTCGGACGCGTCCTTTTCATGGGGCTAGCTCTCGCACTGGCCGGAACCGCCGTGTGCGCCCAGCAGGCCGGCCACCAAGTCCGCAGCAATCAGGTCGTGATCAATGGCCGCAACCATTGGCAAAATTGGGAATCTGCCCCAGGGACCTTGACGATTTCTCCGGACGGGGAAGTGCGCACTCGGCGCATTGACAAAAATACCAATGCAGTGTTCGACAGTGTCGATTACTTGAGCTTTAATCCGCCGGCATCCCTCGGTGGCAAAGAACCCGCCGAGATCGTCCTCGCCGATGCCGTCAAGGGCGGTTCCAATATCGCCGATGTGGTCAATCTGCTCGACGGCGACATCACCACCTATTGGCAGCCCGATCCACCTTCAGCCGACAGGGACTTAGCCTCGCAGTGGTGGTTTGTGATCGACCTAGGTCGCGTAGTTTTTGCCAAAGAACTCGTAATGCGCTTTGTCGAGGAGGGCATGGGCGATCCCTTTCTCCTCTTTGAGGTGCTCATCTCCGACGGTTTGAAGCCGGCTCGCTTGCAAAACAGCGAAAATCCAGCTTTTAAGACCGTGTTGCGGACTTTGAGCAAAAACAAGAGCCAGCGGGTCTTTACGGTTGATCTGACAGATCAAGAGCCTACCGTTCAGGCCGCGGCCGTGCGCTTTGTGCAAATTTTGGTCACGGATACCGACGGGCTACTCGGCACGGAAGTCTCTGCCGATGAATACGAAGCGCTCAGTGAAGAGACGCGTGGCGCGATCCAGCACTTCAAGCGCCAGCCCGATGGCCGCGAGGTGCCCGTTGATCAAGACCTGTACGACATATTGGACGAAGAACGCCGGGGCAGTGTCCGCTACTTTCGCCGGGAATTGCCCCGCTTGGCCGAGCTGGAAGTCTGGAACGAAGGGGACGAGCTAACTGCTGGCATTCTCGCCCGCGGCGGCGTCATCTCTACCAATGCTAAGCAGCCGCTGGCCCTGACCAAGTTCGTCGATGGCGACTTGGCGACCTTCAATCGCATCTTTTACGGAGTTTCCTCGGCGGTGGCTGATCCCGAGGTAGAGTTGGTTTTTGACTTGGGTTCCTTCTATTGGATCGACGCCTTCCGCATGATTTACAACAACAGCTTGTTCCCGAACTATCGGATGGACTTTTCGGACGGTTCCTTGGCCCCAGACGGGAGCATCCAGTGGACGACTAGGGCCGAGCTAAACCCGCGCCCCATCGTCCGCGTTGAAGGTACTGACTTCGAGCCGATCAAGGCGCGGTATGGCCGCTTTCAGTGGACCTTGAATGCCATTGGGGCCCGCACGGCGGACATATCCGAGTTGCAGTTCTACGGCGAAGGTTTTCAGCCGGAGGTCTCGCTGCGGTCGGATCTTATTCGCTTGGGTGGCAGCCGCAACTTGCTGTCAATTGAGTGGGACGCCGACACTCCCCCCGGCACCCAAGTGCTGATTCAGACTCGCACGGGCAATGAATTGGGCGAGATCCTGCACTATTTCAAAAAAGATGGCACAGAAGTAACCGAAAGCGAGTACAACAAGCTGCTGTCGTTGTTCAGGGGCGACACTGTTGCCGAGCAGGTACCCGGCAGCGATTGGAGCAACTGGAGCGAACCCTACGAGGATCCGACGGGCAGTCCGATTGTCTCTCCGTCACCGAGGGAGTTCCTGACGGTGCAGGCGACCTTGCTGTCGGAAGACCCGGAGATAAGCCCAACGCTGCGCTCGATCCGTCTCAACTTCGCCAACCCCGTGGCGCAGCGTCTGTTGGGAGAGATCGGCCCGTTCGCAGTGGACGAACTCGGGGTGCAACGACCGTTTTCGCTTTACGTGCGGCCGGAGTTTGACCGCCGCGATCCAGGCTTTGACGAGCTGTTGTTGTTGGCTCCGTCGAACATGGAGTTGGATATGGTGGGTCTTTACGGCGGTCAGGTGGCCGATTTCGACGGCGAGGCGAGCCCAAGCGCGCTGACTGGGGTCGAGGTCATCCCTACGGGTCGGGACTCGCTGCACGTGCGCTTTGATGCGATCCAGCCCAATGGATCTACGGAAGTGCTGAGGCTGGATTTTGAGACGGCGCTTTTCGTCACTGGCGCGGTGTTACAGGCGGCCCTGCGCAATAGCAGCACAGATGGCGGTGGCGCTTGGCAGCGAATCGACCCGGGGGAGGCTCTAACGCAGGTCGTCGGCAACACCACGACGATTGTCGCTGCTGTGGAGCACAACGCGCTGCTTACGGATGTGGCGGTGCTGCCGGAAGCCTTTTCGCCCAACGGCGATGGGATCAACGACCGCACAGTCTTTGCTTTCAACGTCGTGCGGGTCGGCGATGATAGTCCTGTGGCCGCTGAGATCTACGATTTGGGAGGCCGCCAAATACGGCGTCTGGCGCAAGAGCGCCCATTTAGCACCGGTACCTATGAGATCGAGTGGGATGGTCGGGATGATGGTGGGCGCATGGTGCCGCCGGGTCTGTATTTGGTACAGTTGAGCGTGGATACTGATATCGAGGGAGCGCAGGTCAAAGACGCGCATGTACTCAGGACGGTTTCTGTGGCGTACTGAGTACGGGCGGCGCTGACGGCTTTATTCGCCTTTTCCAAATAACCCCTCTTCGATTGTCTTCAGCTCAAAGTCGTCGATAAATTCCCCGCTACAGTACATTTTCGGGTAAGGAGAGCCTGCATGCGTCTGCTGCTAATTTGGGCCGCCGCGCTCGTTGTCGTCGGGTGTAGTGGGTCCGGCGAATCGGGTGACAAGCCCACGGAGAAGAAAATCGTCTGGTACGCCCTGATGGTCCACCCCTATGTCGAAGAGGTGCAAAAAGGGGTGATCGGCTATGAGCGCGATACTGGGATCAAAATCAAGCGCCAGATCGGCCAAAACTGGACCCAGGACAACGAAAACGCCAATGTCGAGCCGCTGGCGGCCCAGGGCTACAAGGGCTTCTCGCTCTACCCAGCCGACGCCAGCGCCGCCAACGGACTTTACGAAGAATTGGTACAAAACGGAGCATACGTCGTCAGCTATGGAGCGCCGACGACGCTGCCGACGCCCGCGTCGTTTTGCGTGGCGACCGATGTCAAGCAAGCGGCGATGGAGGCGACCGAGGCGCTGATCGGCTTTATGGGCGGCAAGGGCAACATCCTCAACGTGCTCGAACTGGTCGAAGACCCCAACACCATTCTGCGCAAAGAAGGCGTCGAAGCGGCGGTGGCCAAATACCCAGAGGTCCAGATCGTCCAAGAAATCGCCGGTATGGAGTCGATTGAGACCAGCACGGCTAAAATCCAAGACGCGCTCTCGGCGCGGATTGAGGAGATCGACGGTGTGATTTGCACGGGATACACGCCGACCGTGGCCGCGGCGACCATTCTGTCGGAGTGGAACCAAACCCCGGACAACAAGCGCATCCACTTCGTCGGCATCGACACGGACTCGGTGGTACTCGACGCGATCCGCCAAGGGGCCATTGACGCGACCATTTCGCAAAATCCCTATGGCCACGGCTACATTACGTGCGCTCTTCTGAATTATCTGCTCGACGGTTGGCAGGCCAATCCCGACCGCTACTTCATAAACTCGGGCACGGTGCTGGTGACCAAGGATAACGTCGATACTTTTGAGGACGAGGTCAGGGCCATCACCGCGCAGATTATGGGCGAGTTAGAGACCAAATATCTCAGCCCACCCCGCTGATCTGTGCTCGAACTGCAATCCATCAGCAAGCGCTTTCCCGGCGTCCGGGCACTGGACGATGTGTCGCTCTCATTCCAACCGGGCCAGATCCACGCCCTAGTCGGCGAAAACGGCGCGGGTAAGAGCACCCTGCTCAAAATTGTCACTGGGATATATCAGCCCGACGCTGGGCGGATGCTCTTCGACGGCGCGCCGCTGCGCGTGCGCAACTGCCGCGACTGCCTCGACCGCGGTATTGGCTTGGTCCATCAGGAGATTCAGGTGGTAGCCGAGGCCAGCGTCGCCGAGAACATCATGCTCGATAAGTTAGACGCCTTCAGCCGGTGGGGCCGTCTCGACTGGCCGCGGCTCGACGATCAGGCGCGGGCCGCGATGGCGCGGGTTGGGCTGGACATTGATCCGCAGATGCCCATTGGCGATTTAAGCGCGGCGCACAAGCAGCTCGTGCAGATCGCCCGGGTGTTGTCGGCCGAGGCGCGGGTTCTCCTATTGGACGAGCCGACGTCGTCGCTTACCGAGCACGAAGCAGCTCGCCTGTTTGGCATTTTACGCCAGTTGCAAGAGGCGGGCGTGGCCATTGTCTTTGTCTCGCACAAGTTCGACGAGGTCTATCAAATTGGCGACCAAGTCAGCGTGTTGCGGGACGGGCGACACGTGGGTACGAGAGAGCTGGCCGGGTTGCCGCGCGCCGAGCTAATCGAGATGATGATCGGTCGGCGAGCGGAGACGGCTTCGTTTGGCATGCCAGCGGTGGACCGGGCGCGGGAGGTGCTCAGGGTTGAGGAGTTGTATGCACCTGACCGGGCGCACGAGGTGAGCTTTTCGCTCTACGCTGGCGAGATTTTGGGTTTGTACGGCTTGGTGGGAGCCGGGCGCACCGAGTTGGCGCGGTTGCTAGTCGGAGCCGAGCAGGCCGAGCGGGGGGCCGTCTATATCCACGGGGCCAAAGCGAGGATCGGCTCGGTGGCCGATAGCCTGTACAAATACAGCATGGGCTACGTAACCGAAAACCGCAAAGAAGAGGGCCTGCTGCTGGAATCAGCCGTGCGGACCAACCTCGGCATTACCATATGGGAGCGGATCGCCGGCAAGTTCACCCGCCGGATTGACGACCGGGCAGAGACCCAAGCCGCGCAGGCGCTGGTCGCGGCGCTGGATATTCGCACGACGGGCTTGGAGCAGGAGGTAAATCACCTCAGCGGCGGCAATCAGCAGAAAGTCAGCTTGGGCAAGTGGCTGGCGGCCGGCTGCGACATCCTGATCGTCGATGAGCCGACCGTCGGGGTGGATATCCAAGCCAAGGCCCAGATCCATCGCTTGCTGTGGGACTTGGCGGCCAAAGAAGGCAAGGCCATCATTTTGATCTCGTCGGACATGCCGGAGATCATCGGCTTAGCGGGGCGGATTCTCGTCTTTAAGGATAAGCAGATCGTCCACGAGATCGCCGAGATCCACGAGCAGGGCTTGAGCTACGATGAGGTAAGCCGCCGCATCGGTCTGCATCTGAATTGACTATGGATTTTCTGCGCAGACTTATGCGGCACAACGACGCGGGGATCGCCTTGTCGGCGGGGTTGTTGTTTGTGGGATGTGCGCTTAGCTCGGAGAGCTTCCTGTCGGCGTACAACCTTTTCAACATCTCCCGGATCGTTGCGTTCTCCGTGTTGGTGGCGTTGGCTCAGGCGCTGGTGCTGGTCGCTGGGGGGATGAATCTGTCCGTGGGGGCCATTGGTGGTTTAGCTACCATTACCACTGGGTACTGCATTCAGGTGTTGGGTTTGCCGGGGTGGTTAGCGGCGCTGGTGGCGCTGGGGATTGGCGGCGCGGCTGGGTGGGTCAACGGCGTCATCATCACGCGGTTGCAGATTAATTCCTTTATCGCTACGCTGGCCACGCTTTTTGTCTTTACAGGGCTAGTGCATGGGTTTTCCGAAGGCTACGCCTACACGGACATTCCTCGGGAGTTCACGTTTTTGGGGCGGCAGAAGTTTTTGGGGCTGTCGAATTTGTTCTGGACGATGGGACTGGTGCTACTGGCGACGCACTACGCATTCCGGCATACGGTTTTCGGGCGGCGGCTGTTGGCGACCGGGGGGAATCAGGAGGCGGCTCGGCTGGCGGGGATCAATACCGATCGGATGATTTTGCTGTCGCACGTGCTGTCGGGCGGCGTGGGGGCGCTGGCTGCGGTGTTGTGGGTCTCGCGGATGGGTTCGGCGCAACCGGCGACGGGTAAGGACTGGCTGATTACCAGCTTTGCGGTGGCCATTGTCGGTGGGACTGGGCTGGCAGGAGGGCGCATCTCGGCGTTGGGCCTGCTGTTAGGGGCGGTCATCATCGTCCTCATCAAGAACGGCTTGGTGATGCTGGAGGCCAACGTCTATTACGAGCAGGCGTTTTTGGGGTCGATTATTCTGTTGGCCGTGGTGGTGAGCCGGGTGCGGGATCTGTATGGGGGGCGGAGTGGAAGTTAGTACGTAAGCGGTTGACAAGAGCTAAGAACGAGGCAAAGACCTGACATGTACCAACAATTAGACCGCATCACGCTCAAATCCGGTGAAGTTGTACAAGCTGGCGTCGTGCAAGGACCTGATCTCGATTGGGCCGAGCGCGTTGAGACCCTATTGAGTCACAAAGGTCCGTCTTGGCACTGGGGCAACGAACAGGTGCTGCGTACTGAGACCGGGCTCGATGTCTTCTTTTATCTGTTGCACCGCGACGGCGATCCCTTTGCCAATATAATGACCATTGAATACCGAGGCGTGGGGCTGCTCGGCCACGTGTACACCTGCCCCGAAGACCGCCGCCAAGGAGCTGCCATGCAACTGATGGCCTGTCTCATGGAACATTTTAGGCAGCGCGGCGGTCAAGCTCTGTTCTTGGGCACGGGCTATGATACGCCGCCCTATCACATTTATCGGGCCAATGGCTTTGCTGGGGTCGAGCCGGAAAGCGGTTATATGGATTATTACAGCACCTCACAGGACGAATTCGATAGGGATTATTTCGCGCCGGGTTCCACGGCTATAGAATCGGTCGGCTGGCTCCACTGGCCTGTTTCTATCCCTCTGTTTTTGGGTGCTTCCCCCGGTGTCGTGCGTGGCGCTGGTTTGGGTGTGTGGGGTCGCCGCTCCACCGAAGGGCCTTTGTTGCCCTTGCTGCAGGACTGCTTAGAGCGCGACGCAAGTGGCCTGCCGCCTCGCGCGCTGGCTTTGGTGCAACGGGAAACCCGCGCTGTAGTGGGTTGGGCGATGTGGTCCGATCATCCGCTGTGGCCGGACGCCTGTTTGGTTGACTTGTATTGCCACCCGGCTTTTTGGGAGAAGGGGGCCGCCTTGCTTCAGGCGCTAGAGATACCGGAGAGCCACACGTGCTTGGCCTATTGCGACGCTGGTTTGCAGCTCAAAGCTGCTGCTCTGACTGCGGTGGGCTTCCGTTGCAGTGCCACCTTAAACCAGCGGGTTGCTGCGGATCGGGCGCAAACGGGTTGGGTGGATGTTGAGGTGTGGGAAAACAAGGGGAGTTTTCACGCCGACGGATCGGTGGTGGACTGATGATACTCTATTTGTCGGGTCGGGATACGGATGATTTGCTGATGGTGTTGGAAGGGGTGGCGGGCGTGGTGTTCAAACGGAGCGACGAGCGCAAGAAGCGAAAGTATTTTGAAAAGGGGGCGCGCAAGGATTCGATGGGGGAGGTCTCGGCGAAGGTTTTTCTCGGTAGCGGTGTCGGGGAGAAGGCGCGAGCGGCGGTGCGGGAGATCGTGGTTGAGGGCGTGCGGTCGAAGCAGGTTGTGGTTGTAATAAAAGGCGAGGGGAATGCGGAGATCGAGTTGGCCGGGCCGAATCCTGACGAGGGGCAATTACAGGCGTTGGCCGATCGGTTAATGTAGGATGGGCACCTATTTTCGCCTGCAGCGAATGTAAAACATCCCCTTAGACCTCAGAGCCACCAACCGCCCCTTGCCGTAGAGCACTCTCTTGACATTGTAGCCCAAACGTGCTACAGTCAGATGAAGAAGGAGACTATTATGGCAAAGACTGAAGTTGTCCGGGCGCGTATCAATCCAGAGCTAAAGCGCAATGTCGAGGTGCTATTGAGCAAGCTCGGTCTGACTACGACTCAGGCAATTACCCTTTTCTTTCAGCAAATGGAACTGCGCAACGGACTGCCGTTTTCCGTAGAGCTACCCAATAAGGAAACCCGCGACGTTTTTGAAAAGACGGATCGAGGAGAAGAATTGGTCGAGTGTGAAGATGCTGATGACATGTTTCGGAAGCTCAACATTTGATGCGGCGTCCTTTTTATTCTAATCGCTTTGAAAGGGATCTGAAACGATCTCAACGGAGAGGGAAGGATCTTGAGAAGATTAAGGCAGTACTGCGGCACCTGATTGAGGGCAAGCGGCTTGATGACCGCTATTTCGATCATCCGCTCGTAGGGAATTACGTCGGTCGTCGTGAATGCCATATTGAACCGGACTGGTTGCTCATTTACAAACTGGACGGAGACGACATCATTTTTGAGCGCACTGGTACTCACGCTGACTTATTTAGATAGCTTGATGAATTTGAAGAAGAGTGCTAAAGTCGCCGCCGACCCAGCCAAAACAGCTTGGGCCGACGGCGACGTAGTAGCAAGAGAAATATACGGTACCGCTAGCGCTACTCTTCCGCTGGTTCGTCCCCCTCCTCAGGATAAAGCACCACCCGCACATAGCGATCCATGTTGAAATACTTCTGCGCCGATTGCTGCACCACATCTACCGTCAGCAAATCGACCAACGCTGGATACTGAACCAGCAGCCGCGGATCAACCCCGTTGAAGTCGAGCGACGCCAGCGACCCGACCCAGAAGCTGTTCTCCTTGAGGTCTGTCTCGCGTTGGCGTTTGCGCATTTCCTTGACCTTATCGACGTAGAGGTCGGTGGTGCCGACGGTTTTTAGGCTGTCGATTTGCTCAAAGATCACCTGCGTCAGTTCCTCGACGCGGTCGGGATCGCTGCCGAAGGAGATGGAGATGCGGTACTTCTCGTCCGGATAGTGCGAGCCGCTGCTGCTGACCCAGACCCCATAGGTGCCGCCCAAGTCCTCGCGCAACACCTCGCGCAGCTTGATCTGCAGCACGGAGGTCATGGCCCTGAGTTCGAGGTTGTTTTTCCAGCCATCGTATTCAAAGGGGCCGGTGAAAATCATCTGCGATTGGCTCTTGGGCTCAATGCCGCGATAGACTGCTTTGTCGATCACGCCCTCCGGGGCCTCAATGCCGACATCGCGCCAAGTCTCCTCCCGTCCGGTGGTCGGCAAGCCGCCCAAATAAGTGCGCACCAGCGGCTCTATGCCTTCGAGGGTGAAGTTGCCGACGAAGAAAAACGAGAAGTCGCTGGCATCGGCAAAGCGCTCTTGGTACACAGCCATAGACGTGGCCAAGTCCATCTCGTCGAGCAACTCCAGCGACCAAGGCCGCGCCCGGTGGTGATACTGCGCCATGGTGACTGTAATGGTGTCGCTGAACGCCGTTTCTGGACGCGCGCTGCGATTTTGGATGGAGCCTCTCATGAGTGTCTGATAGGCTTGGAAGGCCGTGCTGTCTTGGCGCGTCGCAGTGAAGAAGGCGTAGATCAGCTCGAACATGGTCTGGATATCTTCGGGCGAAGCCGAGCCAGAAACGCCCTCCCGCAAGCTACTGATCCACGGCGATACCCGCACCACTTTGCCGGCCAGTTTCTTCTCCAGTTCAATCTTGTTAAACGGCCCCACGCCGCCTTCGCTCACCACCGAGGTCGCAGTCGAGGCCGCCACGTAGTCGGTGTCGGGGACTAGGGAATGACCGCCGGGACTATAGGCCCTAAAGAGGATCTCATCGTTTTTGAAGTCCGTCGGCTTCAGGCAGACCCGGATGCCGTTGGCGAGGGTCCACCAAGTCGCGCCGATCTCGGGGATTTCGCTGCGTTCGACGATTTCAGCGGGAGCGGGCACTTGTGCCACGAGCGGCTCGTCGGATACCTCGTCGGCGTACGGCGCGATCTCCTGCTGCGCTGCCTTGGCGAAGATCGCCAGCAGATCCTGCTCGTTGGGCACGGCAATACCCTCTTGCTCAGGGGCTTCTACGGTGATTACCCGGTTTTTTTCGCTCGTCCACTCGCTGGCCAGCGCATTGATCTCCTCTAATGCAATGCCGGGTACCAGTTCTTGGTAGAGTTCGTATTCTTTGGCAATGCCGGGGATGGCTTCGTCGGTCAGCAAGTGGCGCACGTATTCGGAGGCAAAACCGCTCGACTGTTGTTTGTCTCGCTCGCGGTAGGACTGCTCCATGCTGCGCAGCATTTCCTTTTTCTCGCGCGCGAGCTCGGAGGCGGTAAAGCCGTGTTCCCGCACTCGCGCCGCTTCAACCAGCAGGGCCTCAAGCCCGGCGTCGAAACCGTTGTTTTGTACCGCAGCGCCGAGGATGAAAAACTCCTTGGAGCGCAGCCAGCGCCCTTGGCCCGAATAGGCACCTAAAAAGGGCGGCTCGGGGAGCTTGGTCAGTTCGTGCAGGCGTTGGTTGAGCATCCGGTGATATAGAGCCTCAATCAGTGAGCGGCGGTAGGTGCTCACCGTCCCTTGGGGCCGCACGTCCATCTTGTAGTAGATACTGACGCTGTTGTAAGTGGCTTCTGGGTCGGTGGTGATGGCGAAGAGCGTCTCCTCGTGGTCGGGCACGGGGAACACTGTGCGCTTGGGGGGGCTTTCTGCCGAGGGGATGCGGGCAAAGTACTCCTGCACCAGCGCCTCTACCTCCGCTGGCTCAATGTCGCCGACGGCCACAAAACCCATCAGATCGGGCCGGTACCAAGTGCGGTAAAAGCGGCGCAGATCCTCGTGATGAAAGGTGTCGAGCACGGCCTTCTGGCCGATGGGCAGGCGCACGGCGTAGCGCGAATCCTTCAGGAGAATGGGTATTTGCTCGTCGAACATGCGCTGCTGAGCGCCGCGCCGCAGTCGCCATTCTTCGATTACGACGCCGCGTTCCTTGTCGATTTCCTCGGAATCAAAGCTGATCTGGTGCGCCCAGTCCTCTAAAATTTGGAAGGCTGTGTGTACCACTTCGGCGCTGTCGGTGGGCACGGTCAGCATGTACACGGTCTCGTCGAAGCTGGTGTAGGCATTGAGATCCGGCCCGAAGCGCATGCCGATTAGCTCCAGATAATCCACCAACTCCTGCTTGGCGAAGTTTTTGGTGCCATTGAAGGCCATGTGCTCGGCAAAGTGC
>JAJEEZ010000319.1:0-4278 GCA_022820705.1 Candidatus Latescibacterota bacterium
AGAGCTTGACCCGGCTTGAGGGGCTGCTCGTCAGTGGCGTGCAGGTCGTCGAGAAACGCGGTCCAACTTTGGTCTTCGGGCAGGATGGCGCGTTCTTCCAACACCAAGCGGCGGAATTCTTCAATGCCGAGCTTGGCGACTAGGAACTTAATGCGGGCGCGATTGCGGTTTTTCTTTTCGCCGAGGCGGGCAAAGACGCGAGCGATGGCTTGGGCGAGGGGCAGCAATTCCTCGGCGGGTACGAACTCGTCGAAGAGCTGGGCTTGGTGTGGCACCGCGCCCAAACCGCCGCCGACGTAGAGTTTAAAGCCGCGCTTTTCCGCGCCGTCGATAGTCTTGACCACGGCGATGCCGCCTAGGTCGTGCATGTTGGTCAGGCCGCAGGCTTCGTGCTGGCAGCCGGAGAAGGCGATTTTTGAATTTGCGCCCGAAGTCTTGGCAGTCGGGATGCCCGAGCAGGAAGCGCATGAGGGCTTGGGCATAGGGCGTTACGTCAAAGGTTTCCGTGCGGCAGACGCCGGAGAGGGGGCAAGCGGTGACGTTGCGCACTGAGTTGCCGCAGGCCTCGCGGGTGGTGATGCCCACCGAGGCTAGGCGGCGCATCAAGTCGGGCGTGTCTTCGAGGTGGACGAAGTGGATTTGGAAGTCTTGGCGCGTGGTGACGTGCAGGATTTCCTCGGAGTATTCTTCGGCCACGTCGGCTAGCACTTCCATCTGTTCGGCCGTCAGCCCGCCGAAGGGGATTTTGATCCGCATCATGCCCGGGGCGTGCCAGACTGTGTCTGGTCCCTTGGTCTGATGCTCGGGGAAGAGTAGCTGTTGCGTCTGGGCACCGTCGTAGCGCTGGCCATTGTCGTAGCGCTGGCCGTACACGCCGCGGCGCAACCGCGTTTCGGCGAAGAGCTTCTCCTCCATCTTGCCCTGCTTGCGCAGGTGGATTTGAGTCTCGAAGGTGTCGATTTCGTCGGCTAGCTCAGCGGACATCTGCCCGGCTAGTCTTTCTTTCCAACTGCTTGCTGTGCCCATGCCTAAAACCGCCTCTGTGTGGTTAGCGTCCGATTAAACCTTATTAACATTAGGGATTTGCAAGAGACTGTCAAGATGAGTCGTTCGCTAGTTTTTCGCGCAGATAGGCGCGGATTTGCGCTCCCCATTCCGGGTCGTCGAGCGCGTAGTCGATAAAGGTTGCAAAATAGGATAGGTGATTGCCAATGTCGTAGCGCTGCTCGTCAACGCTCAAGCGCACGGCGCGCACCGGAGCATCGGCGGCGATTAGGGCGGCAATGGCGTCGGTGAGATATACCTCGCCGCTGGCAGAGGGTGCGGTGGCGCGGATGTGGGCGAAAATGGCTGGCGAAAATACGTAGCGCGCGCTAATGGCCAAGCGGCTGGGGGTTTGCGCGGGCGTTGGTTTTTCGAGGATGGCGGTCAGTTTGGAATCTGCGGCTGTGGCTATTTCGGGCACCAAGATGCCGTAGTGGTGCATCTGGTCTTCGGGCACTTCGTACGCTCCGATGGTGCAGGCGGCGCAATGGCGCAGGTGCGAGTCGATCATCCGCTGCAATAGGGGGCGACCGCTATTCGTGCGCACGATGCTGTCGCCGAAGGCTACGACGAAAGGCTCACCGGCAGCAAAGGCTTCCCCGGTAGCGACCGCAGTACCGGTGCCGGGGGGTTGGGGTTGGTGCGCGAAGAAAAACTCAATGTCGCGCTCGCGGCAGCCCGCGCCGGTGTCGTCGAAGTGATTTTCGATCGCGCTTTTGTTGCGTCCGGTGATGAAGAGGATTTGGCGGATGCCAGCGGTCGCTAGCTCTTCGACGACGTGGTGGACGACCGGCAGGCGGCCCACGGGTAACATTTCCTTGGATAAGGATTTGGTCGTGGGTAGGAGTCGGGTGCCGAGGCCGGCGACCGGCACGATGGCTTTGACGATGTTCATGGGATGGGCTCTCGCAAAAATATGGGAATTATATTACTGATATTACGCAGTCATTATCCTAGGCCTTCGCCGGGGATAATGACTGCGGCTTTCTAGGGTCATTCCCGCGCAAGCGGGAATCTAGTCTGAGCACGGGCTTCCAATGGGACTTGCTGGATGCCTGCTTGCGGAGCCCAGGCATGACAAAGGCTGCGTAACATCAGTATATAATATACAACAGTGCCCAAGAAGTATTTTTAGGAAGAAGACTTGATTTTAGGTTGTGCTTCAAGGGGGTGTGGCTGACGGCAACGTCAAAGACGCCTGTTCAGGGCCGTCAGCCACTTAATTCACTGATGTTATACAGTGGCTCGCTATCTTGTGGTTTATCAAAGCCTGTTGATACAAGATATTGGGGCAAAATTGAGAAGCCTTTTTAAAACTCTTTTTCTGGTTCGCCTCGCTTGAGCAACAGATGGATCATAACAATGTGTATAAAGGCTTCACTATTGCAGGTTAAGACCTCATAGTCTTTGGCGTGAATTCGATAGTTGCCCAACCAAGCAAAGGTTCGTTCAACCACCCATCGGCGTTTAAGTAGCGTAAAGCCATCGCGTGGTTTTTCACCGACATCCAACCCAACTTTATGGGTGCGTTTTAAGTTGGCGACCCATGTGTTGAGTGCCTGCCCTCGATAGCCGGCATCGACCCACACTCTTCTCAACCGTTGAACGCCCGGCCAAAAATAAGCGCTCAACAGCGCCTTTAAGCCGTCGGCATCGGAGATATTGGCGGCGGTGACCTTGCATTGCAGGATCGAGCCTTGGCTATCGACCAGCACGTGGCGTTTGCGCCCTTTGACCCGTTTGCCCGGGTCATACCCTATAGCGGTGCCTTGCGTAGCCGTCTTAACACTCTGCGCGTCGATGCCACCAGCCGAAGGCGTCGGTCGGCGGCCTTGGCGGGTACGATGTTGGCCGATCAGCGCTGCCAAGATCCGCTGCCAATGCCCGTCTTGACGCCAGCGATTGAAGTATCCATACACCGTTTGCCACGGACCAAAAGTCGGCGGCAGCATCGGCCATTGACTGCCGGTTTTAGCCCGATAGAGAATGCCATTGAGGACTAAACGCAGATCACGAGGTGGACGACCCGGACCACCAGGACGCCAGCGACGGGTCGGCAGTAAAGGACGCAGCCGCTGCCATTGCGCGTCCGTTATATCGGTCGGATATTGATACGGCGTACTCATCGGAGACCTTTCGTTCAGGGTTCTTGGTCGAAACCTGAAGGTCTTCGGTGAGTACGCCAACGTCAAATCCTAACAACAAATCGGGTTTTAAAAACGCTTCTAACAACAAATCGGTTTTTAAAAACGCTTCTGAGGGTTTTCTGGAAAACTGCGTAACATCAGTTATTACTTAAAAACGACAGGTTTCAGTCTTGCTATTTTCGTAACTGACTGCCCAACAACGAGTTATACATATTAAATTTTATAAATGGGAAATCCCGATTTTTAATTAGGATTCTTCTGGTTTCCCTATGAGAAGCGTTACCAGAAAATCCCGATTTGGGGCAAACCCGTCGTTTTCAAGTTATTAAGCAGCAGCAGTCGGTAGCTGCCGAGGAGGAGACACCATGCGCATAGTCTGTTTTTTTTTAGCATTTCTTTCTTTTACGGGGGACGCCTCCGCGGGCATCCTCCGCGTTAGCCCTGCTTTTGGGCTTGCGCCCCTCGACCGGGGCTTCAGTCTATGGCTTGTTGGGCCCAAGGTTTGGGTAGGTGTGGAGCTGGATCGGTTGGAGTTGACTTGGGCCGAGGAGGTGATTCCTGACCTCTACCGCGACTATATCAATAATCCCCCCTTTAATGCCGTCGATTATAAAACCCGGCGCATCCGCTGGTCTGCAACCTTTAAGCGGCTTTTGTCCCAAGCCGAGGTCGCTCCCTTCGTCTATGCGAGGCTCTATATAGGGCTCACGCACGCCGAATGGGAATACTACTACCACGACAACTGGTCTGATGTAGGCCCCGAGTTGGGCATAGGGATGCTCTGGCGGCCCCTCAAGCGAGCTAGCGTAGCCATACGGCAGGGATGGGCTTGGGAAGAAAACGACAAGAGGCGGCCCGTGGATAGGTTTTACGTTGACGATAGATATACCACGGTCATCCGCCTTCAGGAAGCCCGCCTGTTGGTGCTGTACCACTTCTGACCGTGAAATGAAAGTGAATTTGACAAATCGGCTCTTGGTCCGTACTAAAGGGGTAGCACAACAGCACGACGTGAAAATCAGGACTGTTCTCTTGTAGGGTACTATTCACGTTGGGCACTCCCGCCCGGCATAACCCAAGGAGGGCA
>JAJEEZ010000099.1:0-23256 GCA_022820705.1 Candidatus Latescibacterota bacterium
GTGTCGGTCGGCAGTTCCTCCGGCGGGACGGGCGGCCCTGGGACTGGGTTCTTGACTACTTTGCCGCTGATGGTAGCGGCTCTTTTTGGCGGAGTGCTCTATGCTTGGAGCCCGGCGATCCCGTTTCTTTGTGTATTTGGCCTGACTGTCGTCGCCTTGGGCGTGTCGGTCGCGTTCGTGCGGGATCCGAAGAAGGCGGAGGAATAGCTGCTACTATGAGACTTTGGAATGTGTGCCTTGCGATATTGCGGCGGATCGTCGATGCGCTGCGCGATTTGGCTCCCATCATCATCGTCATCGCGTTCTTCCAACTCGTGGTGTTGCAGCAGCCCTTTCCGAACTTAGGGCGCGTCGCCGTTGGCTTGGTCTGTGTGGTCGCCGGCCTGACGCTCTTCATCCAAGGACTCGAAAGCGGTCTCTTTCCCCTCGGCGAGGCCATTGCGCAGGCCTTTGCGCGCAAGGGGAGCGCGACCGCGCTGTTGGCCTTTGCCTTTTGCTTGGGTTTTGGCACCACGGTCGCGGAACCGGCCCTGATCGCCGTTGCGGCCGAGGCGGCCGAGGTTGCCGCGGAAGCCGGTGCCATTGCCGACGACGATGAGGTGCGCGCTGCGTACGCCTTTGAGCTGCGCATGGTGGTGGCGGTCTCGGTCGGCATGGCGATCGTGCTCGGCGTCCTGCGCATCCTCAAGGGTTGGCCGATCCACCGGCTGATCATCGGGGGTTATGTGCTGGTGACTGTAATGACCGCGTTTGCGCCCGCAGAGATCATTGGCGTGGCCTACGATTCCGGCGGCGTTACCACCAGCACGATCACGGTGCCGCTGGTCACCGCGTTGGGCGTTGGGCTCGCCACGTCAATCCGGGGGCGCAACCCAATGGTCGATGGCTTCGGGCTCATCGCGTTTGCCAGCCTGACGCCCATGATCTTCGTACTGGCCTATGGCATGGTGAACTGAGATGGAATTTCTGCGGACTATTGCCAGCACCGCGCTTTCTACCGCGCTCGATGTGGCACCCATTGTCGGCATCCTCGTTCTGTTCCAGGTTGCCGTGCTGCGCCGCAGCCTGCCGAACCTGCGCGGGATCGCGGCTGGGTTTGTCCTCGTCCTGTTGGGACTGACGCTCTTCCTCATTGGCTTGGAGGAGGCGCTCTTCCCCATCGGCGAGACCATGGCGCGCCAACTAACCGCACCCGAGACCATTGGGGAGGCGAGTCTGGCCGACGGCGTCGATTGGTCCGACTACCTGCTGGTTTACGTCTTTGCCGCGGCGATCGGCTTTGCTACTACAGTAGCTGAGCCATCGCTCATCGCGGTCGCGATCAAGGCCGAGGAGATCTCGGGCGGCGCGATCGACGCCTGGGGCCTCAGAATCGCCGTGGCGGTCGGGGTGGCCACGGGGGTGGCGCTGGGCTGCTTTCGCATTGTCACGGGCACGCCCCTGCCCTGGTACATCATTGCCGCATACTTAGTGGTGATTGCCCAGACCTTCCGGTCGAGCCGGACTATTGTGCCGCTCGCCTACGACAGCGGCGGCGTCACCACATCGACCGTCACAGTGCCAGTGGTCGCCGCGCTGGGCTTGGGGCTGGCCGCCACGGTTCCCGGGCGCAGCCCGCTGATCGACGGATTTGGCCTCATTGCGTTCGCCAGCGTCTTTCCCATCATGTCCGTTCTGGGCTATGCTATGGTGGTATCTTGGGTGAGTCGCCGGCGGAACGCCAACCTCTCCGAGGAGACTTGAACCATGAAACTGAAACTGATCGTCGCCTTGGTCAGCAACGACAAGACCGATACTGTGGTCGATGCTGCGCGCGCTGGCGGGGCGACCGGCGCGACGATTATTACTGGCGTGCGCGGCGAAGGGCTGAAGCCACAGAAGACCTTTTTCGGTCTCGATCTGGCGGCCCAACGCGATGTCGTCCTGTTCCTGGTGGTTGAGACGCGGGCGCGCGACATTTTGGAGCGCATCCGCGATGCCGGGCGCTTTGAGCAAGAGCCCGGCGCTGGCATTGCCTTTCAGATCCCGATTGAGGACGCCGTCGGTCTCACCACCCAACTTCCCACCATCCTAGAAGAAGTGGAAGACGAAATATGAGCGAGAAACGCACCATCCGGGTCGGAGACGTCATGGGCTCCAAACTCTACACTATCGACAGGCTTGCGACCGTGGCCGAGGCCATGGCACTCATGAAGCAGTACGAGGTCAGTTCGCTCGCCGTTGACCGGCGCGACGACGACGACGAGTTCGGCTTGCTCGTGGTCGCGGACATCGCCCGCGAGGTGATCGCCCAAAACCGCGCACCCGAGCGCGTCAACGTGTACGAAATTATGTCGAAACCGGTGTTGACTTTGCCGTCGGCCATGCTCGCCCGCTACGCGGTGCGCTTGCTCGTGCGCTTTGAGCTCTCCCGCGCCGTGGTCGTTGACTACGAGCGCCACCCGCTCGGCATGGTGACTTTGCGCGATCTCGTCCTGAGCCACGTGGCGGAGTGATAGGCCGAGCGCGTATAGGAGCTTCGCTCAGCGGCATTGGCACTAAAACTAATGACAGCTAGAACAGTCAGCATCCATCGGTGCCTCCGGCCCCGTCGTCGCTCCATCCTCACCATCCGGACAGTGAGCCCCGCTCTCGACCCACGCTCCGAACAGTCTTCCGAACGAGGCTTGCGTCCCTGGTGCAGGCTCGCGGCCAGGACCGGGCATCCACCCCCAGCCCGCCAGCGTATCGTGTGCCATGTGATCGTGCAGCGCCTTGAGATCCCTCCCGCCATTGCGCTCTTGGTCCTTGAGCTGCCCACAGATCGAACCCAGCGATTTGCCGATCCAGCCCATCTCGATCGGCGCTAGGTGCCATACCGGATGTCCCGGCAGGCGTGCGTAGTCGATATTCTTTGATTGGTGGCAGGTGCTACAGCGCATCGCGGCCGTGCCGTGGTTTGCATCGCCGCGCACCACCGGTGGCCGATGCATAGCTAGCTGATCGCCCTGACGCGGATGGGCATCCGTTGGATGGCAATTCAGACAGCGCGGGTGCTGAATTACCCGGCCGATCTCGACGAACAGGGCCTTCGACCGCTCCACCGGGTCCTCGATCGCGTCGAACTCTTTTACGTCTCGCAGCGAGTCGGCCGGCGCTATGGGACCCTTGCCTTCGGCGAAGCTCAGCGCGACCGTTAGTCCGATGGCCCCAACCGCGTAATGAACATATTCCATCTTGGACATCTCAACTCCTCCGTGTCGCCTGTACGAACGGCAAGCGGTAGGTCGGCTCGCCCGACAGTGCCAGCTTGGCGTTGGCCAGCGCCGGGGCGACCGGCGGCACCCCAGGCTCGCCAATCCCCGTCGGCGACTCAGTACTTTTCACGAGGTGAACTTCGATCTGGGGCATCTCGTGCATGCGCAGCATCCGGTAATCGTGGAAGTTGCTCTGGCGCACGCGTCCGCCCTCAAGCTCAATCGCGCCGTAGAGCGCGGCGGTCAAGCCGTAAACAACCGCCCCCTGCACTTGCTGCTCGATGTTCCACGGGTTGACCGCGATCCCTACGTCCACCGCGCAGGTGACTCGGTGGGTTACTGGGATACCGTCGGGTCCCAGCGAACACTCGAAAATCTGGCAGGCGTAGCTCGAAAACGACTTGCGCAGTGCCACCCCGTGCGCGTGGCCTTCGGGCAGCCGCTGGCCCCAACCGGCCTTTTCGACGGCCAAGTCCAACACCCCCAGCAGGCGAGGGTCGCTGCCTTGCAATAGCTTGCGCCGGTATTCGACCGGATCCTGCCCGGCCTTGCGGGCCAAGATGTCGAGAAAGTGCTCACCGGCGAATCCGGTGTGCGTGTGTCCGACCGACCGCCACCACAGCCTAGAGACGCCAACATCGGGCGTGTGCAATTCGATACAGCGATGCGGGATCGCGTAGGGCATCTCGATCGCCCCCTCGACCGAGGTGCGGTCCACGCCGTTACTCACTGCAAACGGCTCAAAGGGCGTACCCATCATGATCGACTGGGTCACCACGCGCTGTAGCCAAGCCTCGGGCATGCCGTCGGCTCCGAGCGCCGCCTCAATGCGGTGTACCGCCAGCGGCCGGTACTTGCCGCCGCGGATGTCGTCCTCCCGGGTCCAGACCACTTTGACCGGCCGGCCTTCGTCGCGGGCGGCCTCAACTGCATCGATAATGAAGTCGGATTCGAGGTTGGCGCGGCGACCGAAGGCACCTCCGGTGAGCATCGTGTGTAGCTGGACTTTTTGGGGCGGCAGTCCCAGCCGATGCGCGATATTGGCCTGATCGATTGTCTGCATGTAGGTGCCAGCCCAAACCTCGGCCTCGCCGTCCCGCACGTGGGCTGTCGCGTTGAGCGGTTCCATCGGCGCGTGGGCTAGGTAGGGCATGAAAAACGTTGCCGAGACCGCCGAGTCCGCGCCCGCCTGCAGCCGCGCTTGGGCTTGGCCTTGGTCTTCGACCATCGCTCCTGTAGTTTGCGCGAGTTGTTCATAGCGCCCGTACAGCTCCTCGCTTGACAGGTTGGCGTTTGCGCCTGCGTCCCAGTCAATTTCTAGGCGATCGCAAGCCTGCTTAGCCTGCCAGTACGATTCGGCCAGCACCGCGACGCCGCTGGAAATGGACTTGATTTTGTGTACGCCGGGCATGGCGAGGATTTCGAACTCGTTGCGCACCCCACGGCTCGATCCACCGAATACAGGGGGTCGAGCCACGATGGCGGTCAACATGCCCGGGAGCTGGAGGTCGATACCGAACGTCGCCTGGCCTGTAACCTTCTGCGGCCCCTCAAGCCGCCGGGTCGATTTACCGACGAGCCGGAATTCCGCCGGGTGCTTTAAGGCCGGCTCGGCGGGCGGGGTCTGCCGTGCGGCATCCTGCGCCAGCTCGCCGTAGTCGAGCGATTCACCGCCGGGACCGATCACTCGGCCGCGGTCGGTCCGCAGTTGGGCGACCGGCACGTTCCAGCGCTCGGCCGCGGCAGCCAGCAGCATGGCCCGGGCGGCCGCGCCCACCCGTCGCAGCGGCATCCAGAACGCCGGTGTGGAAGTGCTGCCGCCGGTGCCCATAACTCCGAACAGCGGATTTATGTAGGCCGCATCCACCGGGGAATGCCGTGCCTCGAACCGCTCGATCTCGGCGTCTAGCTCTTCGGCCACGATCATCGAATGCGAGGTGAAAACCCCTTGGCCCATCTCGATATTGGGCGATAGGAATACGATGCGACCGTCGGCGTGTACGCGGAGAAAGGCGGTCAACTCCGCCCCGTCCTCGCTGGCCTCGGCGGCCAGTGTGCGCATCGGATTCGGCAGCGCAACGCCGAGGGCAAATCCCCCGCTCGCCAGCGCCGAAACCTGCAAGAAACGTCGTCTCGTGGTGCTCATGAGCCCCCCTTACCACTGGTCGCCGCGCGCCGGATCGCTTTGCGGATGCGGTCGTAGGTCCCGCAGCGGCAGATATTTCCGCTCATGGCCAAGTCAATTTCTTCGTCGCTCGGCGATGGATTTGACTGTAGCAGTGCGGCGGCTGACATCAGTTGGCCGGCTTGGCAGTAGCCGCACTGAACCACGTCGTCGTCCAGCCACACCTGTTGCAGCGGATGCAGATTATCACGATCCCCTAAGCCTTCGATAGTGGTTATGGCTCGCCCGGCCACGGCGCGGACCGGGGTGACGCACGAGCGCCGCGCTTGGCCTTCGACGTGAACCGTGCAGGCCCCGCACTGGGCGATTCCGCAACCGAACTTAGTGCCAGTCAGCCCCAGTGCGTCGCGTAAGACCCACAACAGCGGCGTCTCGGAATCAACATCGACAGCGCGATCTCGACCATTGACGTTCAGGGTTATGGTCATAGTGCCTCCTGATTATGGATGTGCGAAACGAATCTGGCGAACAGGTTTCGGGCACAAAACCGAACGCTCCCAGATATGTAAAAATGAATTAAGACTCTTGATTCTCTCAACAGGTAAAAGGTATTCTAACGGGAGAGGTTGGACTTAATTTCTCCCCAAGACTTTGCTTCTACGGAGGTGGCAGGGGTAGAAAGAGTTTCGAAGTTGTAGATTCCCTCGCCGTGCGCCTCAATGCCGTCCTTCAAGGGGGGATTGATCTGTGCGCCATCGAGCATTACCGCGATGCGACCGGGCTGGCCGCCGCTGAGCTCCCAGCCGCGCACGGTAGAGCGGTCCTGCGTGATGCCATTCTCAAAGGGGTGCGGGCTGTAGCGCGTGGTCGGGGAGCCCGACTGCCACAGCCCCGCCTGCGACGGGTCTGTACCACCCACGGAGTACCCCTCGGCGAAATACGAGTTAGCTGTAGCAGCGAAATCGGCACTGTACACCATGCCAGTGGGCGCTAGCCCCGCAATGTTGTTGAGCGTGACCAGAATACTCGACGCAACGGCGTCGTGGTTGGCCAGATTCTGCGACGCCACCACGATGGGCGGATCGGCCACGTATTCGGTGCCTTCGTCCGCGCCGCCGTGCAGCATGAGCTTTTCGCAGCCCGACAGAGTCAGACGCTGCTTGGCCGCGATCTCCGAAACGTAGTTGACCTCCGCGTATTTCTCGTAGAAGTCTATGGCGTCGTTGTGCAGGTCGTGGCGGCTGTCGTCGCGCAGCCAGCCAACGGCATTCTTGATCCCCAAGGTCAGGCCGGAGAGAATGTGGCCCCCGATCCTCGGCATGTTGACGATGTGGTCCACTTCTCTGACCAGATTCGCCACGTACATACCCCGTGGCCACCGGTGGCCCTCGGGCAAGCTGGCCTCGAAGTACCCGTCCTCGAAACCCTGATCGTCAAAGAAGTGCAGTTCGGCATCTTCCTCGAGCGCGATCAGGCCATTGGTGCCAAAGCGCTCGCGCGTAGAACTGAAGCGACCAGTGTTCGTCAGACGCACATGCTCGACGCCCGCTTGGTCCGCGACCACGACGCGGCCGGCACCCCTTTCCTTGAGCACGGCCACCATGGCCTGTACTGCGCCCGGCGAAGTCACCGCTGGATGCGGGTTCCCCGAGTTGCTCGCCACCTTGATCGCCACAGAGTCTCCCGAATTCAGCCACGAGAAGTCGAGGCGCTCGGCTGCGCGGGTGACGGCCATGCCGATATTTCCCTCGTACAGGCCTACGAGTACGTCGTCTTGGCTCAGTAGGTTGGCGGCCTCTGCCGCGCTCGCTACAGGCGCAGCCGCGGCATCTCTCAGTTGCAGCACTAATGGTGCCAGCGCCACGCCCACGCCGAGCGCGGAACCGGCCTTGACGAACTCGCGCCGGGATACTCGCCGCCTGCGCTCCTCCGATTCTCTCTTCGCGTCTTCTGTTAAATCTGCATTTTCGTTTGGCATTTCCCTCATCTCCTTGATTCTACAGTCCGCAGGTTTAGCCGTGTCCTTTCAGTTTCACGCCCATCTCAAAATAGCTGACCGCTGACATTAGCGCAATCCGCCAAACTATCGTCTATACTCAACTTACGCCAAAATAGCGCAAGGAGACTATAGATCGGCGCGTATCGCTACTGACCAACGTACCCGCTCTTTAATATTGCTTCCTGTGGATAGGAGGCAAAGCAGGCGGATTTGCGGCATTCCTCGCTCACAAGTCGTACTCCCCTCGCGCATTCCAACCCGGGTACTGCTCCTCGAGACGGGCCAGCGTCTCTTGGGTGTAGTATTCGTGGCCGGGGGGTGGGAAGCGGAAGAGTGCTCGTTCGCGCGCCGAAAGCCGGCCGATAAAGGCCCGGAAGTGATCTTGCATCCCTCGGTTGGTAAAGCTGCTCACGCCCTCCCAGTAGTGGTCGGCGCGGCCGTAGATCCGGGTGGCGGAATAGCGCTGCCCCTCGCTGCCCTTGAACACGGTCGCCGAGTGCCAGAGGTGGGTGTTGAAGATCATGATTGTGCCCGCTGGTACGGTCAGTAGAACCCGCTTGCTTAGGTCCTGGCCATAGGGCTTGGGCACGATCTACATCGGCGCTTGGTTTTCTTCTACAGCTTCGGGGAAGTACCAGGTGCTGATCTGTGCGTAGCGCCGGTCGGATGTGGGCGGCAGGAGCGAGTTGTTGCCATTGTCGATGTGCAGGCCCGGCTGCTCGGCTCCGGGGTCGGGGTAGCGCGCCCAGTTGTGGGCGTAGCGGAAGAAGATGTCCTCGGTGTCGAGTACCCGCTGGACGAACTCGATGAGATCCCAGTCGAGGATGAATTCATTGAAGAGCATATCGGCGTAGGGAAAGTCGTCCGTTAAGCGCCTCCTTGCGGGTGGATCGGCGGCGATCACCTCCCAAGGGGGGAGAGTCTGGCGGATGGCTGCGGCGATCTGGGCCCGGCGTTCCTCTGGATAGAAATTCTCTACGACCACAAAGCCCTGTTCTACAAAGGTCTGAAAATGATCGTCTGTTAGTTTCATGCTCATTCCTCCACTGCGTTTTCGTTTGCGCTTAGATTATACGGTCAAAGCTACTCCGTGCCTATTGC
Organism: Candidatus Latescibacterota bacterium; assembly: GCA_022820705.1. Taxonomy (GTDB): domain Bacteria; phylum Latescibacterota; class UBA2968; order UBA8231; family UBA8231. The sequence continues at coordinate 8,462 of JAJEEZ010000099.1, forward strand.
AGGCTGCCGTCCGTATTACCAATATACATTGACATTTGCCCTCTAACCGCGAGGAATGCCATGAGTGCTACCTATAATTATGAAGTCGTCGAACGCTGGGGCCTAGGTCCCCAAGGCCGTCCCATGGGCGGCGTCGTGCCCGGAGTGGCCGCCGATAGCCAGGGCCGAGTCTTTGTGGGCCGCCGTCACCCACCCGCCCTGTTGGTGTACGACCGCGAGGGGGTCTATATCGACACTTGGGGAGCCGATTTGCTAGGGAACCCCCACCTCCTGTGGGTTGACGGCGAGGACCAAGTGTACGCGGCCGACACTGACGACCACACTATCCGCTGCTTCAGTCCGCAGGGGGAAGTGGTTCACACGTGGGGCACGCCGGGCGTGCCGGGCGCGCCCGACCAGCCCTTTAACCAGCCCACGAAAGCCATGCGCGGCCCTTCTGGGGATTTGTACGTGGCCGATGGGTACGGCCAATACCGCATCCACCGCATTTCGGACGCGGGAGAGTTGGTCCATTCGTGGGGATCTGCGGGCACGGGTCCGGGTCAATTCGCCCTGCCCCACAGCCTGTGGGTTGACCGCGACGAGCGCGTCTGGGCCGTTGACCGCGAAAACAACCGCATCCAGCGCTTTGACTCCGAGGGCCGCTACTTGGACGAGTGGACCGACTTGGAAATGCCCATGGATCTCTTCATTACCCCGGACGATACAGTGTACATAGTCGAGGCCCCGTCGCGCGTTAGCATCTTCGACATAGAGGGGCAGTTGCTAGCCCGCTGGGGCGAGGATGGCTCGGCTCCGGGGCAATTCGCCGACTCTCCTCACAGCATTTGGGTAGATGAGGAAGGCTCGCTGTACACCGGCGAAGTAGCTACCCTGCACGATAGGGTGCAGAAGTTCCGCCGCGTTTAGAAGCCGCTAATTTTAATCGGGAAGATGATATGGAACTTGTGAGGTATCCAGATAGCCGTATTGAGGTGCTCGACGAGCGCTTCGCCAAGTACAAGCTGGCCAATGCCGCCCTTGAAATGCTTTGGACCGGCGGGCGCTGGCTCGAAGGCCCCGCGTGGTTTGGCGACGGCCGCTATCTACTGTTCAGCGACATCCCCAACAACCGCATTCTCAAGTGGGAAGAAGAGACCGGAGAGGTCTCGGTCTTTCGCAAGCCATCGAATAACACCAATGGCAACACGCGCGACCGCGAGGGGCGATTGCTGTCGTGCGAACACGACGCGCGCCGAGTCACGCGGACGGAGTACGACGGTTCAATCACTGTGTTGATGGATCAGTTCGAGGACAAGCCGTTGAATGCCCCCAACGACATTGTGGTGAAGTCGGATGGATCGATTTGGTTTACGGACCCCGGTTACGGCATTCTGATGGACTACGAGGGGCATCGGGATACGTTCGAGAATGCCGCCAATGTGTATCGTCTCGACCCGGACTCGGGGGAAGCGACGGTGGTGGCCGGGGATTTCCAGCGGCCCAACGGCCTCTGCTTCAGCCCGGATGAGTCGCTGCTCTACATCGTCGATACCGGGCGCTCCGACGGCCCCGAATACCCCACCCACATCCGCGTTTTCGATGTCCACGGCGACCGCCTTGCAAACGGGCGCGTGTTCGCAGACATGGGGCTTGGCTCGTCGGACGGGGTCCGCACCGATGTGGATGGCAACCTGTGGTCGGGGGCCTGTTGGGGAGGCGAGGGTTATGACGGCGTGCATTGTTTTGCTCCCGACGGCACCTTGATCGGCAAGATCCACCTGCCAGCGCCCTGCGCCAACCTCTGCTTCGGGGGTGCGAAAAAGAACCGGCTGTTCATAACTTGTTCGCAGTCGCTGTTTTCGGTGTACGTCGAGACGAACGGGGCTCAGAAGCCGTAGGGGATTACACTCGAACTCGCCAGCCCACCAACAATGGCAATTCGCCGCAACATCGTCCTTGTCTCGCCGATCGGTGCTACTTGAGGTAGAGCAGCCGTTGCGTCTGCACCCCGCCAAGATAGCTCAGGCGGGTGATATAGACCCCCGACGATAGGGAGGCACCTCGCTGGTCGCAACTGAGAGGAATGTTGCGCCACTGGCCCACGATTTCGCCGGCGTCGTTGTGCGCGGCACGGTCAGCGGTCGCCTTGGGTCGCTTTGACGCGACCCCAAGAAGTGAGGGTGCTGGTAACGGTCGGGGCATCATCGGGTGCGCGCCCATAAAATCCCGACCCGACAATGAAGTCAGCCGGGACTGTGCTTCCGTCTGCCCTCCGGATTTCAGCGGCGAACTCGCGTGCGTATCCCACCTTGGGGATGTCGGCCCTGTCTGTGTCGTCGGTGGGATCGTCGAAGTAATACTCCACGAAGCCGCCTTCTGGGCTACCCTTCGCCGCTTCGATGACCTGAGGCAGAATGAAATCTCCGGTCACAGCGTCAGTGACGGTTGGAATCAGAGGCCGATACTCGTATTTGTCCGGGAAGGCTGCGTGAAAAATGATGACGTTGCTGACAATATCTAGGACGTAGAGGTACACGGAACCGTGTCTCCAAGGCCCGTTCGGATCCCGCAGGGCGATCCTCGCTTTCGCCATTGCGGCTAAATCGCCGGAATTCAGGAGGTCAAGAAAGTAATTCCCCGCTTGCGTGACGAAGGCCTTCAAGGTTTCGCGATCTACCACGTCCCTGGCATTGACGGCTGGATCGCCGTAATCGATGGCTTCATCGCTAATGGGAACCATGTGAGATTCATTGAGATCGAATCCCATGAGCATCACAATCGGAGCCCCCCTAAATTGGGCTCGACATAGACGGCGGCATGGCCGGAAGCGCCCGGTATGCCTGGCGACAGTCCTAGAATAGGAGCAGTCGCATCGAATGCGCCGTCCGGTTCCTGCGACAATGTGCCCATGACCGCGCCGAAAGCCTGGGCGGCAATAGTAGGATCGGGAGATGCCAGATTGCCCAGATCCGATAAGGAAACGCCCAGTGAAGAAAGGATCGTTCCGTAAATCACCGGGTTGAGCAGCCTCCCCGTCAACGACATGTCCTTCGCGTGAACGTATATTCTGCCATCGGGAGTCAGGCTCACGATGTACGTGGAACCGGAACGCCAAATCCCATCGTCCAGCCTTATGATGCATCCGATATATGCCGCTTGTTCCGCGGTCGCTGCCCCTTGGGCGTATTCTCTGGACCGCTCTCTCACGGCCAACGCGAACTCCTCGAGGGTCGCGCTTCCGTCTTCCACCTGTTGCGCCGTCACACGCGGATCCGCAGGAGGCGTCACGCCGGGGGGAAGTGGACAATCTGCCAGAGCGGGAGACGCAGTGAAAAAGACGCCAGCCAGCACGATCAGTCCGACAACGGGAATCATGCATTCCGAATTGAGCAATGTTCGAGTTTTCATCACGATGGTCCTCCTTTTCGGAAAGGCAAGCTCAATAGAGCTTCTTATATGCAACGATAACCCGGCGGGGGGTGCTTGCTTAATATACGCAGGTGTAAATATAATACCGCCATCCCCTCCATCAATCAATAAACGTTGATTTTGAACTTGGTGCTCAACCAGGCACGTTGACCAAGGTTCAAACGCCTGTTTATACTTCTGTCCCTCTGAATCGAGGATGAAATGCACGGAGTCGGAATCATCGGTGCTGGCAGCGTATCCACAGGACATCTGCAAGCGGTGGCGGCCCTTGAATCTACGCACTTGCGGGCGGTGGCCGACACGGACGCGGAACGCCTAGCCCGCGTCTACGTGGAGCATGGCTGCGAGGGCTACGCCTCCTATGAGGATCTGCTCGCGGACGAGGGGGTTGACCTCGTCATCGTCTGCCTGCCCCACGGCCTGCACTGCGAAGTAACCGTAGCCGCGTTGGAGGCTGGCAAGCACGTGCTGGTGGAAAAGCCGATGGCCGTCAACGTGGAGGAGTGCGACGCCATGATCGCTGCCGCGCAGCGGACCGGCAACCAACTCTCCGTCGGCCACATGCACCGCTTCTCGCCGACAAACCGAGTTGTGCAGAAGCTGCTGCGCGAACAGGCTGTGGGCGATCTGGTCTGTCTCTGCGACGAGGCCTACCGCCCCTTTCAACCCAACAGACCGGCTTGGTACCTCGACAAGGCGACGCACGGGGGCTTGTGGTATCAAAACGGCATCCACCTGATCGACCGCTCCTGCTGGTGGGTGGACAGTCGCGTCGTCGCCGTCAAAGCCCTGATCGACAGCCGGTTCTTCGAGTTCTCAGCCGACGATGTGGCCATGGCGCTGCTGCAGTTTGAAAACGGCGTGTACTCGACGCTGATTCACGTGTGGTGGAGGACGGGGGGGCGGCGCTTCAGCACGGAGTTCGTCTGCACGGACGGCATGATTCAACTGCGCCGGGGGATCGAATCGGGAAGGAACGATCTGTTCATCGGTCGGGACGGGGACTGGGAACAGGTCGAGGTGAGCGAGGACCACCACACTACGACGCGGCAGTTGAGCGAGTTCGTCGCGGCGATTGACGCGGGAACGGAGCCGCCGGTGACGGCCGAATACGCCCGCCATCTGGTGGCGGTACTGACGGCGTGCATGGAGTCGTCCCGCCTCGGCAGAGAAGTGGTGCTTGAAGCATGAACGATACCGATCTGAGCTATCTCTCCGGCGTCGAACTGCGCCGCCTGTACGAGCGCCGCGAGCTGTCCCCGGTAGAAGTTACCGAGGCTGTGCTGCGTCGGATCGAAACGCTCGACCCACGGATTAATGCCTTCGTCACGGTCACGCCGGAGCGGGCTTTGGCCGAGGCGCGCGTGGCTGAAGCCGCCTTTGCCGGGGACGACAAACCGCCTCCCCTAGCCGGCATACCCGGTTCGTTGAAGGATCTGACGGCGACGCGCGGAATCCGCACCACCCGGGGGTCGCTACTGACCGCCGACTGGATCCCGGACTTTGACGCGCCCCTCGCCGAACGCCTGCGCGACGCTGGCATGGTGCTGCTCGGCAAGACGAATACGCCGGAGATGGGCTGGAAGGGCGATTCGGGCAATCGCGTCGTCGGGCCGACTCACAACCCTTGGCGGCACGGATGCACGCCGGGCGGTTCTAGTGGGGGAGCTGCGGCGGCCGTGGTCGCTGGCATGGGCGTGCTGGCCCAGGGCACGGACGGAGCTGGCTCGATCCGCATTCCGGCTGGCTTCTCGGGTGCCTTTGGTTTCAAGCCCTCTTGGGGACGGGTACCCCAGCATCCAGCTAGCGTGGTGGAGACTCTGTCTCACGCCGGGCCGATCACCCGCACCGTTGGCGACGCCGTGCAGATGCTTGAAGTCATGCTCGGTCCCGATGCGCGGGATCGCACGTCGATGCCAGCGGAACCGTTGGCGCTTGATGAGATCGAAGCTGGAGTGGAGGGATTGCGCGTGGCTTGGTCGCCCGACTTGGGGTACGCGGCCGTTGATGCCCGAGTCGTCGAGACTGCACAGGCGGCGGCCCGTCGCTTTTCGGATCTCGGTTGCACCATTGAGGAGGCGCACCCGGCGGGCGAAGACCCGTGGCGTCTCGTCCACGTTCTGTGGTCAACGGCCTTTGCCGCCTCCTTCCGCGACCAGTTCGACCAGATCGCCGATCGCCTTGATCCCGGCCTGCGCGCCGTCGTCGAAGAGGGGTTTGAGTTTCGCGGCACGGACGTGGCCAGCGCTTACATAGAGCGCAACGCGTACTACCACCAATGGCGGGAGTTCTACGAGAACTACGATCTGCTGCTGACGCCGACGCTGCCGGTCACCGCCTTTGCTGCTGGCGACGATCACCCTGGTTCGATCGCCGGCCACGACACTACCTACCTGAGCTGGACGGCCTTCACCTACCCGGTGAATCTCACCGGCCTGCCCGCTGCCAGCGTGCCCTGCGGCCGCGTCGATGGCCTGCCCGTGGGCCTGCAAATCATCGGCGGCTGGCGGCAGGACCTGACTGTGTTGCGCGCCGCTCGCGCCTTCGAGCAGCTTGCCCCTTGGAGTCACGAGCGGCCGCTTCTCTGACCTAGGGGAAAAGCTCAACCAGCAGTTGATCTACTGTCGCGTTCCTCAATGCCGACAACTGGGTAAATGCGCTATTTTGGTTGTGCAGGTAACGACAACCATCGCTTGATGGGAGGATGCTGCACATACCTAAAACAAAGGAGCGCGCGATGATTGACTCAGTAGAGCTTGGACAGAGGATACAGGAGCGACGGAAGCATCAGGGACTCACACAGGAACAACTGGGGGGCGATCTACTCGTTAGTCCGCAGGCCGTTTCCAAGTGGGAGAACGGCGAGTCGTTGCCCGATATTGGGACGTTGCCCGCCTTGTGCAAGGCGCTGGGCACTTCGGCCGATGCGCTATTGGGAATTGACAGCGAACTCGGGATTGAAACGCTCGGCGGCAAATTGGCTCAGCGCATTGGCGACCTCAGAGACAAGGAAGAACGACACGCCGCTCTAATGACGGCACTAGGACTTCTAGTTCTCACTTGTGATACGACGAATCAGGATTCGGTTATCTCCTATCGAATGGATCCGGGACTTGTGGGCTTCAGATTTTGGAGCCGTAGCGGCTTCGTATGCTTTGCCGGAGGCGAAGCTCTAAAAGAAGACACCCCATTGTCCGATACTGTGGATAGCCTTCGCATCCTCTTCGCGCCCGAGTGCTGGCCCGTTGTTTTCTTCCTGCTGAGAGGCCCTAAAAAGTTTGCTGCACTGTTGGCAGCAGAACTGGCTGAGTCTTCGCAGGCACTGGCAGATGTACTTGACAAACTGATTGAAGCGGGGCTGTTGGTGCAAGATAAGGATGGCTATCGGTTACAAGAGAATGACGGATTACTTCTGGTGGGAATGATCAAGGCCTTTTGTCTGGCGAGCTCGAGATGTGGAGCCGGCCTTGTTGAAAAAAGGGGAGTTAGCTGAATAGGGAATGATCAAGGCGCTTTGTCTGGCGAGCTTGGGAGAGGATATTGGGCGATCGCCGAGGAGTCGAGGATCATACGCCGTCTTTGCCATAGCCTAAGATGTCGTCCTCTTCATCCCGACTCAGCTTTCTACCTAGCTCCGAGGGCGGCACATAGGGCCAAACCTCCGTCTCTAGGAATCGGCGCAACCGTCCGCCACGGTCATTGGCGGCACCTTGATAGGCCAAGCGGGCGCGGCGCTCCTCTAGGGACCGGCGCACTGCCTCCGTTTTGCTCTCTCCTGTGAGAAGAGAGACCTCCTTGATCAGCCGCTCGACCTCCTTGTTTTTGATGTTTAAGCTCATAAAATGCCCTTCGCTGTCATTGGACGTCCAGAGTAGGTCAAGTCCATGCTAGAAAAGTAGTCAACGATAATTGTGTCAAGAAGGAGAGACTGCGCCAATGAAGGTGAGAAAGATCGTCTATCTGATTCACTCAATGCTCTACAGCGACCTGGCCGCCACTGATCCGAAAACCCTGCGCAACACGAACGCCGGGATCTATCTCGAGCGCGAGTTGCTGTGCGAACGACGTTGGCGCGCGGCGATCCGTCAACTGGAGCCGGATGCGATTTACGCTCAGCTCGACGGGGGGCGGGAAATCCTCGCCTACGCCAAGCAACAACTTGGCGACGATCGCGTTGTCGAGCCCCGCGCCGAGTGGTATGACGGGATTGACCCCGAGCAGTACAGGCAGGACCTGACCGACTCGTTTTCGTCGCAGTTGGCCGCCAAGGGGCACCACCTCGATTGCGAGACCACTGAGTTGGAGTTGTGGGGCGAGTCGTTTACTGGATGTGTCTATAGTTACGGCACTGCACTCGGCCGACAGCTCGGTCTCAAGACGCCGGCGTTTGACAACTTTGACATGACGGTGCCAGACCAACGCCTCCTTTGCAAAGCGGAGTTGGTGACCCATTTTCTGCTCCCGGACGGCATCACGCGAGGCTACCTCTTCGACGGTCCACTAGGCTATCCGATCGGCCTCTTCATCGACGGGTTCAGGAAGATGGACGCAGGAGCCACGGGCAAGATTCAGCTCGATCTGGATCCTAGTAAAGTGATGTTGGAAAGCCCTTTGGGGATCACCTTGTATGCCCATCTCAGCATCGATCGACCCAATCGCAAGATTCCCGTACACCCCACGCGCGACTTTGACGGCATAACGGCTACCGCCACAGGGCTGGAAATACCACGGGGTAGCGAGCACTCGATTCTGGGGGTTCTGATGAGCCCGGCCGACTTGCTCGCGGCCATGCAGAACGCCACCGTCTGCTAAGAAGGTGATTGGAGCAAGGACTGAGCTTGCCCAATCGGGGGACGCGTTCTAATTTGGCCCAAGCCATACGACAACCCTTTCCAATGGCCGCATCAGCCGCATCGGAGGAATCCCATGTTGACCGACCATCAGTTGCAGCACTTCCGAACCTTCGGCTTCGTCACCCTGCACAAGCTGTTCACCCCGGAAGAGGTCGAGATTCTGCGCGAGGAGTACGAGTCTGAGCTCGATCACGTGTACGCCGATCAGCCCTTCACCGGAGAGACGCGCTACTGGACGATGATGCTGCACCCGCGCACCCCCCTGTACGCCAGCCTGCTCGAGGACGAACGCTTCTGCGGCGTGGCCGAGCAGCTCTACGGCGACGACGTCATCGGCATTGGCACTGATGCCAACCGCTATGTCGGCGATACGAGATGGCATCCCGACCACAGGGCCGATCCATCCGCGGACTGTTTCGGCGTCAAGTTCGCCTTCTACCTCGACCCGGTCGATGCCGAGAGCGGTGCCCTCCGGCTCATCCCCGGTTCGCACCGGCGCGAGTTCCACGATCAGTTGCACGGCTCCCTGAACTCTCTAGAACTCGACGTGGCCGACGTCCCCGCCTATGTCTGCCGATCAGAGCCGGGCGACGTGGTGGCTTTTGACATGCGCTGCTGGCACGCCAGTAGTGGCGGCGCTGCGGGCCGCCGCATGTGTACCTGTGTGTACTACAACAACCCCAAGGGCGAGGTCGAAGAGGCCGCAACTCGGGAACGCGCCGTCAACTCAAAGGAGACGCCTGCGCACTTCGGACGAGCGGAACAGTCTATGTACCCGCTCGAATGGCTGCGGAATCCTTCCGGTAGCCCCAAGCGAGGACGCTGGCTGCGGCGCATGGCTGAGCTCGGGTACTTCGAACTGCCCGCCGTTCATTGAGCACCCAGATCGCAACAAGGCATTGATGCGACAGCCAACATAGTCTATATTGGACTATAACGGCAACCCAGCTAGAGGAGCTATGACCACCCGATACTCAGCACCCCATCGCGTTTGGACCGTCGCCGAGGCCAAGGCGCGTTTGTCTGAAGTCCTGCGTCGCGCCGAAGAGGAAGGGCCGCAACACATCGGTATGCGGAAGTCCTTCGTTGTAGTTCCCGCCCACGTATGGGCCGAGAAAGAATCGCAGCGCCAACCCATGGGCCAGTGGCTGGTAGCCAACATGCCCCGTGGCGCGAACCTTGAGACCACCCGAAATAGAGAGTCCCGGCGGGAAATCCCATTCGCGTCTGGAGACACAGGGTGAGCGGGTTTCTGCTAGACACCAATGTGGTCTCGGAGTTGACAAAGGACGCGCCCAATCCGCGGGTTGTCGCATTCCTGACCGAACAAGACGACTTGTGGTTATCCGCGCTAGTGTTGCATGAGTTGGAGTTCGGCTTGCAACTGCTGCCGCCGGGACAACGTCGCGACGGGTTGCGGTCGGTGCTGTCAGAGTTCATTGCCGCGTATGAGGATCGCATCTTGCCCTTGGAGAGGACCGGGGCAGAGCGGGCTGCCCAATTCCGGGCGCAGGCGCATCGCTGTGGTCGCGTGCTGGACTTGGGGGATGCGCTGATCGCCGGGACAGCCAAAGTTCATGATCTCTCTGTTGCGACGCGGAACGTCGGGGACTTCGCAGATATAGACGTCAATATCATCAATCCTTGGGAAGACGCCTTGACCACCCCCAACAAATCCTCCGTCGAAGCGGGCGAGGATAGTGCCGACCCACAGGAAGAGGAGACTGAAAATAATGCAGGATGTGGCGGATAAACTAGACCAATTGGAACGCGATGGCTATGTCTTGATCAAAGGGGCCTTGAGTCCCCAAGAGACGGAATTGGTGCGCCAGCGGGTGGACCATGCGCGCGAAATGGGCTGGGAGGAGGGTTTAAACGCCGTGGGCAATATGTGGTTCGATTCGCTCTTGGACCGCGAGCCTGAGACCTTCGCCCCCTTGGTGGGCCATCCGAGCGTGCGCCCTTATTTGGAGGGCATGATGGGCAAGCAATGCCAGCTACGCAGCCTGCGGGCGCACATCAATCCAGGGCCGTACCTGCAGGAGTGGCACATGGATTTCTACGGCTATTGGGAGGAAAAGCGCCAAGTCGAGCAATACCGCTTGGCGGCCCAACCCGTAGGGGTCAATACGACCTATTACTTACAGGACAACGGGCCGGGAGACGGCCACCTCAAATACGTCAAAAACGGCCATTTGCAGGAGCCTCCCCATCTCTACCCCAAGAACCGCCCCAAATTCGCGGCTTGGTGTGACGCCCAAGAGCACGTCGTCCTCTACCCCAAGGCGGGCGATTGCGTCGTCTTTTTGAGCCACATACCGCATCAAGGGGCCAAGGAGCGCGACGATATGGAGCGCAGCAATGTGGTGTGTCACTACCAGATGACGCCGATGCACGAGGGCGTCTGGCACGTGTCGCGGCCTAGGGGGTACGACGGCACATTTCCCTTTGCCTAGCGTCTTGTGAATTAGCCGCGCTACATCCAACAGCGCTTAGTGCAGAAGACGGTACCTCACGTCTCGGAAGGCCGTGCTACTCTGCCACACCAATAGGCCGAAGGTGCCCATGCGAAAGGTCTCGTCGGTAAGCTGGTTGACCAGCTTACCATCGACATACGAGGTAAGAGAGGCTCCCCGGGCGGCGACTTGGACCTCGTACTCCTGGCCCCTGTGAAGGGCGTGGTTCACTACGCTCAGCTTGGTGAGCCAGCCATTGATCACTCGGTAGATGCCCACTGCCTGCCATCCTAGAAGAAAATCGAACAGGTAGTAGCTGCGCTCGTCCGCGGACATACGGAAGCCCACTTGTGCGTTTCCTCCTGAAATCGGCGTCATCAAGAAGGAGAGTTCGTAGTCGGTCCAAGTCGGCTCGCCGGCGATCAGCGAAGGCGGTTCCTCGCTGGGTTTCCCGCTGGTGCCAACAATGGCGTTGCCTTCCATTTTCCAGGTCTTCTTCAGAGCATTTTGGTCGGACCATGCGGGTGGACGCCAAGAGGAGAGTTCCTCATCCGCTGGAACCACCTGCTAATTGATAAGCCCCCGCATGCCCCCGATGACATCGCGTGGAGGTTTGTTGAGAGGATCGGTGCGCTCGTGGGATTTTGGTGCCATGTCTCGGATCCTTTCTCGCATCAGTTTGCGCGATCTGTGGAGTCGGCTTTTTGCAGTACCGACGGGTATGTCTAGCTGTTCTGCGATTCGCTTGAGTTCCATACCGGCCAGATAGAATAGGGTGACGACGGCTCTGTCCGGCGGCGCGAGGCTGTTGACCAAGGGTTTAAGCTCCCTGTACCCAAGGGGCAGCCCCAGGTCCGAATCAGACACATGGCTGCTCAGCTCGTAATCCGGTAGGCGTTGCTGCTCAAGCTGTCTCTGACGCAGCATCTTTCTGGCGACGTTGCGAGCTATGGCATGGAGCCATGCCGGGAGCTTGTCTGGATCTTTCAAGTCGTCGAGGCACCGGTAAGCCCTGATGAATGCCTCTTGCGCGGCATCCTCGACATCGTCGGGATCGCCGAGAAGGGGTAAAACCGTTCCAACGACGCTTGCCCAGTACTTGTCCACAAGCCGGCCAAAGGCATCTTGACTGCCTTGTTTACAACTGGCAACGAGTTCTTGGTCTGAGAACACGCCTCTACCTCAATGCCGTACCTGTAGTGATCGGATCGCACATATATGATCCGATAATTCACCTTAGGTTCACGAAAAATCGCGGAGAGGTTGCGCTAGTGCGCGCAAATGGTGGCTGGATCGCCCGCGTCAGGAGGAATCTGTTCGGTCAACCGATGAGTTGGGGCTATAGATGACCGCGACGGAAGGTGCGGGGAAGCCTTTCACACGGCTACCAACTCTGGGTAGTCCGGCCCTTGGAGAACTTCGCCGACGCCCACGGTTTCGACGTTGCCCATGCGCTCGTTCCAATTGTCGCCCAAGCGACGGGTGTAGCCGGGCATGAGGTGCATGATGTAGCTGCGGCGTGGGTTGTCGGTTTTGTTGCCGTACGAGCCGTGGAAGGTGCGGCAGTGGTGGAAGTGGCAGTGTCCGGCTTTGACCTCGCAGGGTACCGGAGTGAGGTCGGCTCCGTCGGGGATCCCCTCCTGTTGCAGCAGCCAATGCGGGTCGTCAACCACGGCGTCTTCGCGGGTATAGCTCATCGGCCATTGATGGCTGCCTGGGATGACGTGCATGCAGCCGTTATCGACGGTGGCGTCGTCTAGGGCGATCCAGCAGGTGCCCATATCGGCTGGGCCAACGTGATTCCAAAAGGTGTAGTCTTGGTGCCAGGCCAAGGCGGTTTCCGCGTCGTAGGCTGGCTTGTAGATCATTTGGTCTTCCCACACGCGCACCGGGCCGGACATGAGTTGGTGTGCCAGAGCGCTGATAGTCGAGTTGTCGATGAGGGCGGCAAAGGTCGGGTCGCGGCGGAAGATGTTGACTACCTTAACCGAGGGTAGCTGGCCCTTGGCGCGGGACTGCTCGACGGTTTCTCCCATCAGGTGTTTGGGGAAGGGGATGCGGCCGTGGAGAATGTCGTCGATGCGTTCCTTGAGCGCGCTGATCTGCTCGTCGGATAAGACGCGCGGGCCGGATAGGTAGCCTTGGGTTTTGTAGTGTTCGATTTGGGCGTCGGTGAATGGCATGGCTACTTCGTCGTTTGCTGCGCTTGAGGTCCCGAGCGGTCGCGCTCGAAATCAGCATCGTTGCCGACGTTGGGAATGGCGAGCAGATGGTCGATGAATGACTCGCACTTGTCTTGGGATCTGTCGCGCTGCGGAGTGGTATGCGGCTCCTTGGCAACCTTTTCAGCCGCATCCAATGCCTTGGAGATTGCTGATTCCGCCGTGTCCTCTAGGGGGTCTGCCCACCTCTTGAGGCGTTGCATTGTCTCCGCCGACACTCTGATTGTAGGCATTGTTTCCTCCTCAACTTGTTACCTTGAAACAACGTAACAACGACCCCACGGACGGTCAATACTCATAGATTCCCCTGCGAGTTCCTCGTCGTCCACGAAGTTTTGTATTACTTTCCGAAGGCCTTCCGCTCGCTCTTTCGGCTGTCGAAGAGGACTGTAGCCGAAGGCTCATAACTCTCCACAAAATCGAGGGAACCTTAGCTATGCCCGAATCGAATTCACAGACGGTACTGATTCGCCCGGGACTGCTCGCCGACGGCCTCGGCGGCAGTGCCAAGGCCGGGCAGGCGGTATTCGTACGAGATGGCGCGATCGCCGCAGTCGGACCATTGGCACAGGTGGAGCAGCAGACGCCTCCCGATACCGCGACCGTCGATCTCGACGGCTGCTGCCTCACCCCCGGTCTCATCGATGGCCACACTCACCTCAGCCTGCCGGGAGACGGCCGCCGCTACGACCTGACCTTCCTCGAAAGCGACGAGACCATGGTGCTCATCGGGGCCATGAACATGCGCAAGCACCTGCGCGCCGGTATCACTACCCTGTGCGAACACGGTGCCCGCAACAAGGTTGGGTTTATCCTCAAGGAAGGGCTGAAACGCGGATACATCCCCGGGCCGCGGCTGCTCGTCAGCGGTCGCCCGATCACCTGCACGGGGGGCCACTTCCACATGTGCAACGAGATCGCCGATGGAGAGGAAGAGATCCGCCGCTCAGTGCGTCGGCTCGTGCACGAGGGGGCCGACTACATCAAGGTAATGGCCTCCGGTGGCGGGACGACCGGCACGATTCCGGGGTTGGCCTCCTATTCGACTGAGGAACTGCAGGCCCTAGTGGGCGAGGCGCGCCAGTTTCACCGTCTTACTGTCGCCCATTGCCGCGCCACGCAGTCGATGGTGCGGGCCGTTGAGGCTGGCATCGACCTGATCGAGCACGTCGAGTTCCTCGAATCGGACCACGTGATGCGCTTCGATCCGAAAGTAGCCGAGATGTTGGCCGAATCCGGCATCTGGCTGAGCCCCACATTGCAGGCGTGGACCAACTACCCGGAGATGGTGCGCCTGCGCAAGCTGCGCGACGAGGGAGCTATGGGTGCCAAAGAGGAGGCAGCGCTCACCCATCTCGAACAACGAGCGGAGAAGCGGCTGGACGTGATGCGGCAGATGCTCGACTACTGCCTGAAGGAGCGCGTGGTGCCCGGCACGGACTCAGGAGTGGGCAGCCTCGAATTCGGCCACTTAGACTACGACCTGCAGCTACTGGTTGAATGCGGCTTCACCCCGGCCGAAGCCCTCGTCGCGGCGACCCGGGTCTCGGCCGAAGCGGCTGGTATTGCCGACGAGGTGGGGACCATCGAGGTCGGCAAAGCTGCGGACCTTGCCGCCTTTGGGGGCGATCCGACGGCAGATGTGGCCGCCTTCAGCGACGTCAGGGCGGTTTTCCAGGCCGGGGTGCGCGTTCAATAGGGAGGGACAGGCGAATGGATGTCGCTGAGATTCGAGATCAGATCCCGGGCCTGCGGTTCGGCGTCTATCTCAATACCGGCGGGGTCGGCCAAGCGCCCGCCAGCGTGAGTCAGGCGATCACCGCTGGCTACCGGCAGATGACCGATGGCGGTCT
>JAJEEZ010000104.1:0-3863 GCA_022820705.1 Candidatus Latescibacterota bacterium
CTCTGCGGCCAGAAAACAAAGGCCCCACCGTTTGCTTCCACATCGTCTAAGTAAGCCGTCGCCCCCAGCATAAAACCGCCGCTCCAGCCCCCCGGCCCATAGCCGTCGATATGCCCTTGGCCCGGCCAGTCCCACGCTTCCCCCGAGCGCGGCCACTGCACCAGCATGGAGCCGCCGCCACCGCTAAATTGCCCGCCGCCCATCGCCTCGACCACTTCCTGCATCTGCGGAAGCTGCCCAAAGGCCGGTTCAACCGCAAACCCGTCGATCACATAGCTATCGGGCCAACTCGCTGGGTCTTGCGGATCGGCCCCTAGGTGATTCCAGAACTGCCCGCGCCAAGCGGCCATCTGCTCTGGCGCGATAAAGTTTTCCAGAATCAAATAGCCCTGCTGCTTAAAAGACGCAATCTGTTGTTCGCTCAGTGCCATGCCGTACCTCTCACTGCGATTTTCATCGCGTTCCTCCTCGCGCTTTCTGCACGGTTAGTTTCACCTTGTTTGGCTTGATACTTTTGACCTCCAACCCGGTTGCATGGCGCACGGACTGGGTGGATACCTCGAAGGTCCTCCGCCCCAACCTGACGAGATTGGCGTCAATGACGACTTGGAAATCTGCATTGCTCGCCAAAAATATGTCCCGTCGCGGTCCTGCTACCTCAATCTCCACCTCTGGAGGTTTAACGTCCTTGAGCGCATATCCTTCGGGCATGTTCTCTACGGCTACGGATACCTGGCGCACTGCTTCCTCGAGCGTTGCGCCCGGTACGAAGGCTAGCCACGCGCCCAAGGCCAAGGCGAAGGACAAAAGACCTTCCACTATACGCCGCCCCCACCGATGCCAATCGCGGCGTGCGTTCACTTGGGTCCCCGTACGCTGCAAGTAGCTTCTGATCCTGTTCGCCAGTTTGCCCGCGTCCGGATTGTCCAGAATCTCGAGTTGCCCCAGCGTTGCGATCCCGATAGTGCCGCGCTCCTCTGAGACCACCAGACACAGGGCATCACTGTGTTCGGCTAGTCCCAACGCGGCCGCGTGCCGCGTACCACCTCCCTTCAGTTCATTCCTATTTTCGGAAAGCGGCAAATGTACTCCAAACTCCTTGACTCTATTATTCTCCATCACCAGCGCGCCGTCGTGCCCAGCCGAACCAGGATCGAAAAGGCTGTCGAGGAGTTCTTCGCTGATCTCCGCGTCCAGAGGGACCCCATGCTGCAAAAAATGCCGCTCTATCGGCTCGCGCCCCGGCAGTACCACCAAGGCCCCGCGTCTTTTCGCCGCCAACTGATGCAATCCCCTAGTCAGCGTTCCCAAGCTGGAGGGATCCGGGCGCGGAGCCTTGCGGCGCAGACTGAGCGTGGCGATCTGCTCAAAGAGCCGGCGCAAATCATCCTGGAACACCACCACTACCACCACCACTAGCGCCGCGAAAAAGCCTTGGAGAATCCAAGTCGTTAGCTGCAACTTGAATTGCTGCGCTATCAGGTGGTAGAAGACGCCCAAAAAACCCAAACCGAGCAGGGCCATTCGCGCTCGGCGGGTCCAAACCACTAGACCCCAAAGCAGCAACGCGACGACTGCAATGTCCACTAGATCAGTGGGTGCGATATCCAACAGGGGTGTGTGCAAGATAACCTATCTCGCCATCTCCCCGCTCTAAACGAGAGGGAATAGGTCAAGCTCCGGGGAACGCTGCCAAATACACCTTGGTGCGCTCGTTCAAAACTCCGTAAAAAGCCCGCGTCTCTGCATCTGCGCTATCCCGCCAAAACGCCGCCGGAATACTCGAATCGTTCGCCAGCGGTGCCCGGTTGCGATGCCCGTAGTAAATCTGCACGGTGCGCCGCTCTGCTTGCGTGGGGCGCGTCGTCGCCGTGTGCAGCACGGCCACGTTAAACAGCGCGCACGTTCCCGCCGGACCGTGCAAGTGGTACTCGCCGCCTCGCTTGAGCTGTGCTTCCTTATCTTCAAGCACTGGCTGGCTTACCGATTCCGGGGACAGCGAAAAACAATGCGTTCCCTCGTCCACATCGGATAGATAGACCATGAGTTGGATGTAGTCCATGCGGAACGGATGCTCGTCCCAATGCGGCCTGTCGCGGTGCCAACCTTGGTGCAACGAGCCGTCGTAGGCCCGCATCATCCGCAGCCCGATCTCGCCAAAGCAGAGCGGCCCGCCCATCAGCGCCTCAATCGTCGGGTATATTTTCGGGTGGCGAATCAGTTCGTCGAATTGCGGCGAGGTGATCAACGCCTCGTAGTTGGCGTGCTGGTGGTGGCCGTAGCGGTGCCAGAAATAGGGATACTTTTCCATGTCCCCATCGAACATGGCGCGGAAGTATTGCACGTCGTCGTTGTCGAGCACCTGCCCTAGGTTGAGATAGCCGTTTGCGGCAAAAAGATCGCGGTCGGCTTGGTCCATCGCTTTATCTCCTGATTGGAAGGAGGGCAACCACAAGGATTGCCCCTACAATCGGAAAATGGCCGACGCCAGAGACGTCGGTCAATCCTATCGGTAGGGAATCCCGTCGCCGTGCCAAGGTAAGCGAAAGCTGGGCTGCTGGCAGTAACGCCGCATGGCGAGCGACAATTCGATTTGGCTGGCTGGTGCCAATTCAACTTGGAAATAAGTGCTATCCACATCGAGAACCTCTTCGCCAGCTTGCACCCGGCCAAAGCAGTGCTCGCCAAAGCTGCCAGCGCCGACGATTACCTGCCGCGTGCGGCTCGTGCTCAAGTTGACCAACGTCAGTTCCGCACTGTCAGCGCTGAAGCCGGTCACTAGGGCAGCTACATCTGAGGGCAAACCCGGTCGTTGCTGCTCGCCGTCGAAATAGCGCACCCGCCCTTGCGCCAATCCGCCCCAGTAGATGGTTTGCGGCGCGCCGGTTGTTAGCTGCACCAAGGCTTCAGTGACCACTGGGTTGACCTGCTGCCACCAGTGTACGTCGAGTTGGGTCAGATTCTGTTCGTCGTCTATGACCTTGGCGATGCGGTCGCAGACCTCGCGGTAGTTGGCCTGCAAGATGCGCTCGGGGTAATCCGGAGACTCGCCGGCGAGAAAGCGGGTCCAGGCGCGGTCGTCAAGCGAACGCGGCCCGCGCTGACCTACCTGCTTCCACTCGTCTTCGGCTCCCCGGCGCAAAGTCTCCAGCCGCTGCCAGTCGCGCTCCTCCATGGACGCGGCCCACAAGTGGATCGGCGCATTGGAATTGATGGGGTTGAAGTCGGTCCAGCCTTCGTCCGTGTGCTTGTAGGGCACGAGTAGCCGCCCCCCTTCCTCGCGGCCGTGCGCGACTAGCGCATCCATGTGCATGCGGAGCAAGTCCAAGTAGCGGGGCTCGCCCGTGACCAACAGCGCAGCTTCCACCGCCGAGGTGATCGAGTGGGCCATCATGTTGTGTCCATAGCGCCCGGTCCAGCCGTACAGCCCGCCCCACCACTGCCCTTGGCGCATCTCGCCGACGATGCCGTTGGGGCCGATGTTATCTGGGACGATGCCGCCGTTGGCCTCGGTGCGCTCTATCCAGGCCCCTACGTACTCCTCGATCCACTCCCGATACCGCGCCTCGCCGGTGTGGAGAAAGGCCGTTGCCACCAGCGCCACGACGCCCAAGTTGACGGTCACGTCGCCTTGCATGACCACTTGGTCGAATTGCTCTTCAACGCGGCGTTTGGTCTCGGGGTCCTCCCACCAATTAGCGGGCAAAGCAAAGCTCGGCCCTAGCGTGGCGTGGTCGTGGGTGAGGTCGTAGTGGATTTCGCCGCGCCGCATTTGCAAGAGCGGCCCCTTGCTGCCGCTGCAGGGCGAGCGCACGATGCGGTGGTCGGGGTCGTAGTTGGGCACGGCTGGGTCGTCGTTCAAG
>JAJEEZ010000201.1:0-5639 GCA_022820705.1 Candidatus Latescibacterota bacterium
GCCGAGCGAGTCGATCTGATCCAGTTGGCGCAGCAGTTTCACTTCATGCCCTTCAATGGGCACCACGCCATGATTACGGCTATTGACCACAGGGGCAAGATTATTCCCGAATTTGTCGATTGGCTGGAATTTGCCGAGCAGGTTATGGCCTGCTGGCTGGAAGCGGCCGAGCCGGGCCGGGAAATGTTCGCCTGTCCCGAGCAGATTGCCGGCGGCTACCATCTGTCGGTTTTCCCCGACCGCTGGAAGGACGTGCAGGTGGTGCGCCGCGAGTTGGACAGGGTGTGGAAGAGGCAATTGAAGAAGTGGAAGGCTCCGGCTTAACCCCGTGCAGATAAGCGTCGAAACGCCTCCTCTGGACGCCGGCCTGACCGGGGAGTTGATCGACTTTTGGGATGGGATTTTCGGGGATGGTTACCAAGCCGATCGCCCTGCGTACGCCGGTGACGAACGCGACTTTAACCGCGATACGTTCTATCTCTTGGAGCAGGGGGGACGCACAGTCGGCAGCAGCCATTTGACCACGGCGGCGGGCAACCCAGAACTGAGTGGTTTGGGCGAGGTGGCGACCGCGCCGCAATGTCGCGGCCAGGGTATTGCCAGCCGCTTGTGCCGGGCGGCGCGCGACGACTTTTTGGCTGCGGGGGGACAGGCTCTGTTCTTGGGCACGGTTAACCCGGTCGCGGCTCGCATTTACCACCGCTTGGGTTGGCGCAAGATGTCCGGTTCTACTATCTGGGCTTTAATCGCCAGCGGAGAATCGCCAGAGTCTTTTCTGGTGGATTACTTTAGGGCTAGTGATGTGGTTGGGATTGAGCCGGGGTCGCCAGCTCAGCGCGTGCCCATGATCCCCTTGATCGTCACGCCGCACGATTGGTGGGTGCTCGACGCCAACGTCGCATT
This sequence comes from Candidatus Latescibacterota bacterium, assembly GCA_022820705.1. Classification (GTDB taxonomy): domain Bacteria; phylum Latescibacterota; class UBA2968; order UBA8231; family UBA8231. The sequence continues at coordinate 904 of JAJEEZ010000201.1, forward strand.
GTACTCGACCCGCTACATCGAACAGAATTCCTGTATGGGGCTGTACCCGCGCTATGCCAAGCTAGTTGAACAAGGCGCTGGCGCTTGGTTTGCCGCCCGCACCCGAGATGGGCGATTGGTGGGTTTGGCTAGTGCGCGGCCCGACGAGGAGGGCGCTTGTCAGGTGGATGGTTTCGTCCACGGTCGTTACGGAGGGGTTTGGGCCGATGTGATGCGGGCGGTCATCGACTGGGCCGGGGAGCGTTGTTGGGTGCGGCTCTGCGTCGAGGACGAAGAGAAAGGCGCTTGGTTGAAAGACTTGGGTTTTGTGGATGGGGGGCCGAGCGAGCCGTTTGTCATGGGGGATCGGACCGTCGAGGCCGTGCGTTTGGTCATCGGTACTTGAGGAAAGGCCATGGTACAACTGCGCGACGTAAACACCACTGATATCGGCGACGCCATTCGATTGGGTTGTCAGGCCATGAGCCGGGCTTTCAACGCCGATGACGCCGATATACCCTACGGCGGAGCGCATGTGCGGCCCGAAGCCTTCTTGGGCGGCAGCATGGAAGGGCACATGCCGGGCCGCCTCTTGAACGCTATGCTGGCGGCGGAAGACGCTATGGGCTTGGACCTGGACGAAGAAGTGATCGACAAGCACGCCCGCGCGGCCTTTTTCTCCTACAGCCGGGCACCGCTGCCCTTGCAGCGCATCGGCCAGCACATCAATGGCGAGGGCGATCCCATTGAACTGCAAGATCACTATTTGCGCGAGGGATTTCACGCTCTATACGCGTTGACAGCCTTCCGCAAGTCCGATCGGGCTATGGAATTGGCCGCGGCCAGCATTGATTTGCTATTCGATTATTGGGTGCCCAAAAAGCAGTGGGATCGCGTCCGTCTCGAACGCGACACGCCAGTGCGCCTTCGCGATTCCGGCGAGAGGACCTTTATCCAAGGGCCGGCGCGCGCCATTGGGCCGTTGGTCAAATTATACCAAGCTACCGGACACCAGCCGGCCTTGGATTTGGCTACCGTACTCAAGGACAAGGCCGTGCGCGAATTTTTTCTCGACGACGGCTCCTTTGCCACCGAGCGCTTTGGCTCGCACGTGCATTCGACGACCTGTGCGATGTCGTCACTGGCTCAGTTAGCCGAATGCACTGGGGACGCCGGGCTGATGGAGCGGGTCAAGCGGTTCTACGATAACGGCCTGTGGGATTTGCGCGATCAGATCGGCTGGTCCATTGAGGTGTCGAGCCGGCCTACGCTCTGTCGCCGGGGCGAGGCCAACAATACCGGAGATATTGTCGAGACCGCGCTCATCTTGGGGCGCTGGGGTTATCCCGAGTACTACGCCGATGCCGAGCGCATATTGCGCAGCCACTTGCTGCCGTCGCAATTGCGCGATGTCTCGTTTATCGTCGAGCCGGATAATCCCGAGGGGGTGGACGGCAAGCGCGAGGTGGCGCACAGGTTGCGCGGCGGCTTTGGTTTTCCGGCTCCCCACGGGCACGAGCCGCTGGGCATCTGGCAGTCGAACAAGCCGCGCATTGGCTTTAATATCGATATCGTCGGTGGGTCCGTAGGCTCGCTGGCTGCGGCGTACAAGGCCGTGGTGCGCAGCGATGGAGCGGGGCATTGGGTGGATATGCTGTTCGACTGCGAGACCGATGCCCTCGCAGTGCAGTCGCCTTATACGCATCCGCGTCTAGCGGTCAAAGTCAAGCAGCCGGGAGCACTGCACGTGCGTCTGCCGCCTTGGCTCGCTGGCGACCAATTCAACGTAGAGGGTGCCGAACATCCGGTCTTGCGCGACGGCTATGCGGTGATCGAGCATCCGCCCGTAGGACGCTGGATCGGCTTTGCGTTTGACTTACCCGTCCATGAGACGACCCTGACTTGGCGGGACAGCGCCATCCGCGCGCGGCTGCGCGGCGACGAAGTGGTGGCGATGGATAACTTCGGCACGGATCTGACCTTTTTTCCCGCCGTTTGATTGAGCGGGGGAATAGTATCCCTCGCAGGAAGGATACCTAGGAGGAAGGTCTCTAGCGGATTTTGACAAAGAGCGTGCCGCTACAATACATTCAAGGACTAGGAGAGAAAATCATGTTTGACGAAAAAAAGGCCACTGCACTAGTGGCTCGCATTCTATCGTTGGCCGGCGGCTCATTGGAGTATATCAAAGTGCTCAAACTGGTATATCTGGCTGACCGGGAATCACTGAATGAGCAAGGACGTAGCATCTCTACTGATAGTTGGGTATCAATGAAGTTTGGACCCGTTCCTAGCAACACGTATCGCTTGATGCACCAAGAAGACGATCCGAAAAATCACCCTGTATGGAGGCAACATATTGAGAGCTTGGCCGACTACAAAATAGGATTCAAAAGCGACCCCGGCATAGGGTGTATGTCCGAATCGGAATTAGAAATTATCCAGCACATCTGGGAAAACTACGGACGCTTAGACATTTGGGGACCTGATGGACTCATTGCATATACACACAGCCTCCCCGAATGGGAACGGCCAGACCCAGAGGGCCTCGTCCAAGCGACATCTATTTCTCTTGAAAACATCCTCCATGCACTAGGCAAGAGCAAGGAGGAGATCGACGAAATCATGGACTTAGAAAGGACGAGTGAGTGGCTAGAAAAAGTGCTGGCATGATACACCGTCCCATTCTTCGCGCTGGACATATTCTCAAGTCAAACCACCATCCATACCACCCCTTCATAATCCTCTCCAGTCCCAATAAAGATAACGAAGTCCTTTTTGTTATGTGCTCAGATGCTAGGAAGAATGTAGGGCAAGATGTTCGCCTACACCTAGGAGATCATCCTTTTATAAGCAAGGAGACGGCCTTAATTCTTAGAAGGACGATTCGAGCGGACATCGAAAAAATTGCCAGCAGAATTCCAAGCGATTTCGCAGTGATAGGCTCTCTGAGCGAGGAAGTTCTCCGTCGCCTCCAAAACGAGGCCAAAGCTTCGAGAAATCTAACGACTGACTTCAAGGAAGATCTGCCGTAGTCGGTTTTGCACCTTCGCCCTACACGCATCCACGCCTAGCGGTCAAAGTCGAGCAGCCGGGAGCACTGCATGTGCGCCTACCGCCTTAGCTCGATGGCGACCGCGATGGGCCAACTCAGGCAAAGTACTCCTCGTCGTCCCGCAGCGCATTGCGGTGCGGCAGATATTCGACGACCAGTTCCACATCCACTAAGGTCACCGGGTGAATGAGCTGGGCGTCCTTCTCCACGACCTCCACCTCCACCGTATTTATCCCCCGCTGGGGCAGGCGCTGGATCTGCTTGAGATCAATGTGCAGCCGGTACCCGTTGACTGCGTAATCCGGTCTGGGGCGCAACTGGTAGGTCCAGTCGGCCTTGCGCCACGCGGTCTCGGGTATTTCATCGCCATTCCACTTCAGCCGGATCCGATCCTCGTACGTCAGGTGCTGCAACATCAGGCGCAACTCGCAGCGCCACAACTCGTCGGCTCGGTCTCGGCTGGCCACGTCGTCGCTCACTTCCAGCGTGAACGGCCGCGCTGGATCGCCGCACGGCAATTCGGCGGGTAGCTGTTCGGTTAGGCCATGGGTAGGGGCTGACTTGGGATTGATAGGGATGCCGAGCCGGTACCGCTTGTCGAGATTGTCCAGCAAGTCTGGATGCCCCATAAACCGCAGCCTGCCAGCCGCCTCGTCATCGTATGGATAGCGTTTGGGCATTGGGTAATACGTGTGGAAGAACACGCCGTGGACCCCAGCGGCATAGGCATTGGCTGCAGCGGCCCGCACTGTCGGGCGGGAAAGCTCGGGGTTATTGGTCGATTCCATACCTGCCAAGACCCGCACATCCCTACCTTCGGCGGCGGCGACAACGGCCCGCAATCCAGTGGTGTCGTTGGCGAAACCACCGACGACCTGCATGCAGATCAGTGCGTCGACGATCCCCTCCTCGATCCAGGTCTCCACGTCCATCCCCATCCGCTTATTGCCGTCGAGGGTCGCGCCTATGCGGACCACCAATCGCTTGGGACGGTCCTGCTCTGCGGCGGCCCGGTCGCAGAGCCGGCGTATTTCCCGCATCCACTCGGTCAGGGTCTCGGTGTGCTCGGCGACCTCTCCGCGGCCGATAAACGGCGCGTAGTCACACATGTTTAGCTCAATGCCGTCGCTGGGGTAATCTCCGACTAGTTCGGCGATTACTGCCAGCCGGTCCGCCCGAACTTCGGGGATGGCAAAGGACAGCCGGTTGGGGTTGTCGAAGCGGGCCTCGGGGTATTCGGGCTCGTCGCCAACTTGCCATTCGGGATGTTCGGTGGTGAAGTCGGCCACCCGGCAATTGGTGACGCGGTCGTGCGGTGTGTGAATCATGTTCAACAACAGGCTGGGCAGAAACTGGAAACCGCGCTGCTGCGTCCGCTGGCACACGAGCATGAGCGGGTCCGTGCCCTGTTCGATCATCAGCTTGGCGTTGTGCGCCGCCCGCCACCAAATATCGTGGTCGGTCAGATCGACGTTGTGCCCCCAGCGCTCGCCCACCTTGGTGGCGTAGAGCAAAACGCTGCAATCGCCTACAGCATAGGTGATGGTGTCAATGCCGAGGTCGACCAGTTCGTCGATAGGCTCTAGGTATTGCTTGACCCCCATGGGCGGCTCGTACAAGTACACGCTTGAATGACGGCCGTCGGTGTAGAAAATCACCTCGTGGGTCTTGCTCATAATCGTCCTCCTCGTCTCTTACTTGG
>JAJEEZ010000109.1:0-3365 GCA_022820705.1 Candidatus Latescibacterota bacterium
TCGAGCCGCACTACTTCGTCTTCCTGCCACTTGTTGCCCACGATTTCCACCAGCGCGATCTCGGCTCGCACGGTGTCTGCTACATCCGACCGCGGCTCGCTTGAAAGCATCAGGCGCGCGTATTCGATGCGGGTGGAGTCGGGCAAGCCCACGCGCTCGACGTGGGGGCCGAACAGGGGCACGCGGAGCTGACGCCAGCCCTCGTTTTGGGTCCCGGCGACCTCGTAGTGAATCGACGACAGGTCGATTTCGTAGTGGTAGTAATTGTTGCGTCGGTCGAGCACGCCGTTGTTGTTGAGGTCTTCGGTGTCCGGGCGGTCGCCGCTTGCGACATCTTTTTTGTTGTTCTCGGTGCCGTTGATGTGGCTGTAATCGTTCTTGTTGCGCTGGGAGTCGTATTTCCAGTTGTCGCCCTCGGGGTCGTCGGCCGAACGGTTGGGGCGCAGGGGATCGGGGTCTGGGTAGAGCGCGGCAAAGGCCTGCTTTCGCTCGGCTAGGGAGCGGGTGGTATCAAACTGGGCATCTTGTAGCCGCAAGTAGAAATTCAACTCGGCTTCGTCGTTGCGGCCATCAATGCCCACGTCTTCCTCCCGCGACACCAACCCATCCCCTGCGGCTTGCCCGGGGAAAGGCTCGTCTTCGGTGTCGAGGCGGCCATTGGCGATGTAATCCTCGTTGATTTGGTCCCCTAAGTTCACGTGCAAGGTGCCCTCTTCGCCCCGGACCCAAATCTCTAGGAACTTGGACTCGGACAAGTCGTTGACAGTCGAAAAGGCGAGGGAGACTCCGCCCCAAGACTCGGCGGCTTCGAGGCGCGGCAGCAGCTCTAGCGCTAGGATGTCGGTGCGTCGGTTTTGGGCTTCGATTTGCTCTTCTTGGTTGGGCCAGATGTCGGTGCGCAGCACCCCGTCGTAGGGATTGTACCAGATGAAATGCGTGCGATTTTCCGCGCCGAAGCGCGCGCCAACCGGTGCGCTAGCCGGTGCCCAGCGCGTGCGGTTGACGATTAGGGAAATGGGCCGCTCGCTGTCTTCAAAATCGTCGATGTAGCCGCGCCCCTTGGTGTTGAGATTGGGGCGGCTTTGCGCGATTTCGGCGTCAAGGGTCACTTCCGAGGGAACGGCCGTCTTGACCAGCGGCAGCATATCGACGACGCGGGTGAGGATTGGCACTTCGCGCCGGGCGCGCAAGTCGAGGTTCCAGATCACCGTGCGCGTCGGCTCATTGCCCACCCGCACCCGCCGGTCGCTCGAACGCTCGTTGTTGTAGATCATGGTGCTGCCCACGCGCCCGTCGCCGCCCCAGAACTCGTACTCGGTGCGCAAGCCCAACAGGGTCTTTTGCTGGCTGCCGATGTTGAAGACATCCTCGGATTCAAAGGAGATTTCCAAGTCCGCGCCGGGGTCTGCCACTTCCTGAGCGACCGAGCCGAGAAACGTCACGCTGCCTGTGTAATCGACTCGGTAGTCGGTGTCTCGCGTCAGAGGGCGACCGTTTAGCTGGACCTCCACGGTCTCGGCCCGGACGCCGCCGAAGATGCCGCCCAGCCGGATGCGCTGCTCTGAGGAGGCGGCGCGGACGAGGATTTTGTAGCGGCTGGCCTCGATCTGGGCGCGCTGCTGCTGCTCGTCGTAGATGGCGGGGACGGGTTCGTCGAGCAGGCCGCGATATTTGTTGGAGCGCGGATCAAAGGGGCGCTGGTCGGGGAAAATCAAGTGCCCGCGGATATCGTCCAGCCCTATGTAGTCAGCGTCTATAACGCGGTCGGGCGCGCTGCCGGGGTCTTTGCCGCGCTCGTCCAAGCCCAAAATCTGCAAATAGGAGCGACCCTGTTGCGATAGTTGGTCCTCTTGGCCGGGCACTTCCTTGGCGATATCGACCTGCAAAGTCTTGGGATCGAAGCGGCGACCAGTGGAAAAGCCAGAGGCAATGCGGTACACGTTTTTCCACTCTAGGTTCCAAGTGGGAAAACCCGGGCGGGGATTGCGGGCTTTGATCAGCTTCAGGTACAAGGAGTCGGATTCGGCACCAGCTTTGAGTCGCGCCGTCTCCTGTTGGAGCGTGCCGTCGAAGTCCGGCGCGTTGGTTTTGAAATGCACGGCCATGGCATAGGGGCCGGATACGGGCCTGTTGAGGATGATATAACCCGCCTCGGCCACGACCGAGTAGTCGTCATCCGGGTCGAGCCGGTGCCAAGTCCCTTCCTCAAAGCAGCCGCTGTTGCGCAGGCGATTGCCCGCCGCGTCAAAGCACTCGATGGTGGAGAGGGAGTCGGACGGATCGACCCAAGCAACGCCGGGCCTGGCGAATAGCTCGGCGTCATTCCGCGTATTGAAGTCGTTGATATAGACTTCGAGGCGGCTGATATCGACGAAGTTTTCCGGGCCAAACTGCACTCCTTCCAACAGACTGCGGAAGTCGGCAAGGTGGACGCGATAGAACTCGTGCAAGAAGAAATACGTGTTGCGGATGTAGTCGTGGTCTCTGAGCTGGAGCGTGTCGATGGCTGCTCAGCCCTTGAAGGTCTGGCGGTTGGACTTGCTCTTTTCGTGGCTGGCCACGGTCGTAAAGGCCAGCGGCCCGACGTGCCCTTTAGCGCGGATGCCGAAAAGGCCCTTGTTTTTCTGCCGGAAGCCGACGAAGCGAGTATTGGGCAGCTCTAAAGTGGTGTTGCCGGCCTGCACCTCTTGGAATATGGAGTCTTCCTCGCCTTCGTAGTCGAGTTTGATCTGATTGGATAGCTGATCGCCCAAACCGGAGCCAAAGGCCGAGCCGAGGTTTTGGGTGTCTTGATCGATGCGGATGTTGATCAGTTCGCCAACTTTGCCTTCCACTGTGAAATCGGATTCCTGTTCGATGCCCAGCGAGGGGAACTTGGAACTGCGGCCAAACGAGGTCTGTACCTCGCCGTCTGTCCACTCGCTCTTGCCAGAAATGATGATGGTGCGCGAGCCATTGAGCGCGAGGCTGGGGCCTTCGTCGCCGATAAAGCGCCGCAGGGGTTTGGGCGCGGAAAAGGGCACCGTCCACTCAAAGCGGCTGCCTCGGCGCTGGCGCTGCTCGGAAGCTGTGCTGCGAAAATCGCGGCGGATTTGCTGGTGCCAAAGCTGTCGGTGTCTCGCTTGGTATTCCATGCGGAGATAGTGGTCTAGAGCCACGGCGACCGTTGGTCCCTCGGTGAATCCACTGACGCGGCGGCCGTAGTGGGCCATTCCCAAGGAGACCACTACGGCTTGGTACGAGATAAGCGCGCGGGCGGGGGCGGGCAAGAGCGGCTGGCCAGTCCCAAAGGCAGTTTGGCTAGGGACGGCAAAGCGTTGGGAAAGCGGGCCGTATAACGGCTCGAAGTGCAGACCAGGCTCGGC
>JAJEEZ010000403.1:0-15126 GCA_022820705.1 Candidatus Latescibacterota bacterium
ACTGGGTAGATTGACTGAATTAGGTTGTCCAACATATCACGCGCCCTGCACTCGTTCAAGCTAACGCCAAGGAACCCTTCAATGCCCCGGCCCAATATACTCTTCATCATGGATGATCAGCACCGCCACGACTATCTCAGCGCTGCCGGTGCCGACTTCCTGCGGACGCCCAACCTCGACCGCCTCGCCGCCGCTGGTGTGCGCTTCACCCAATGCACCACCAACGCACCCGTCTGTGCGCCAGCGCGGATCGGCTTGGCCTCTGGCCTGCAACCGAGCCGCCTCGGCTGCTTGGACAATTCGGGGCGGTTGCCCTTGGGCACCACCACCTACTATCAGCGGCTGCGCGACTCCGGTTACCGCGTCGGCTGCGTCGGCAAGCTCGACCTGCGCAAATCCGACGGCTACAATGGCCGCTACGGCGACCGGCCCTACGTCTATAGCTGGGGCTTTACCCATCCAGAGGAATGCGAGGGCAAAATGCACGCTGGCTCCTCGCCCACGCCGATTGGCCCCTATACGCACTACCTGGCCGACAAAGGGCAGTTGGCGACATTTCACCAGGACTATCGACGACGCGCCGCCGCTGGTTGGATTACCGATTGCCACGACTCGCCGCTGGACAGCGAGGATTTTGAGGACGCCTATATCGGCCGTCGCGCCGCCGAATGGATCGCCCATGTGCCCGACGACTTCCCTTGGCACTACTTCGTCAGTTTCGTCGGCCCGCACGATCCCTTTGATCCGCCGACCGAATACGGCGACCGCTACCGCGACGCGGCAATGCCCCCGGCCATCGACGACTCCCTCGCTGGCAAGCCCGAGTGGATTAAAAAACGCGCCGCAGACTTCACGCCAGACCAAATCGCCCAAACCCGCCGCCAATACTGCGCCGCCACCGAACTCATCGACGACCAGATCGGCCAGATCCTCGACGCGCTCGAACAACGCGGCCAGCTCGACAAAACCTATATCATCTTCTCTTCCGACCACGGCGAACTGCTCGGCGACCACGGGCTGTACACCAAGAGCGCCGCGTACGAGGCCAGCCTGCGCGTACCGCTGATCATCGCCGGGCCGGATATCGCCGGAGGCCGCGTCTGTGACGCGTTGTGCGAACTCATCGACCTCAATGCCACGATATGTGATTTTGCCCAGCTCGCGCCGCAGGAAGGCATCGACGCTCGCTCGCTGCAACCGATCCTTGACGGCCAGACCGACACCCACCGCCAAGCGACTGTCGCTGCCCTGCACAACTTCCGCTGCATCCGCACGGCTTCGCACAAATACATCCAGAATTACAACGATTGCGACGAACTCTACGATCTTGAGCAGAATCCCGACGAGTTACATAACATCGCCGCCACCGCTCCTGATGTGGTTGGCGATCTCGCGCGTCGCTTACGTCGTCGTTTGGGCTAAAGCGGCCACAAGGGGAAACGTACGAAGGGCACCCACAAGAGGTGCCCCTTACGCAAGGTTGCTCAACAGCGCGACGAATTGATCGCGATGATCCTACGATTGGTTTGCTTTCCAAGCTTGGTACTCGGCCAAGGTCTGCTCGTCGGGCGGATAGGTGCCGACAATGCTGGCTCCGGCGCGGATTTTCTCGGTGATGAAGCGCTCTTTTTGTTCCATCTCCTCGGCCTCGTCGGCGACCTCTTCGGCGAGATGTGCGGGTATGACCACGACCCCTTCTCCGTCGCCGACGAGGATGTCGCCGGGGAAGACCGCCACGCCGCCGCAGGCGATGGGCACCTGGATTTCGCTGGGGTGGTGGATGGTCTTGTTGGTGTGGGCGTTCATGGCTGCGGCGTAGGCGGGCAATCCCGATGCGACGATGGTCGGCGAGTCGCGGTAGGCCCCATCGGTGACGATCCCCGTGCAGCCCCGCACTTGCAGCCGCGCCGCTAGGATGGATCCCATAGTCCCGGCGCGGGTGTCGCCTCGTGCGTCGATGACGAACACGTCGCCTGCGGTTACCTGCTCAATGCCGATCCGCTGCACGTCCTTCAGATTGTCTAGTGGAACCTCGTCGAGGTCTTCGCGCGCCGGGATGTAGCGCAGGGTAAAGGCCCGGCCGACCATCTGCATGTCGGGCGCGAGGGGCGCGACTTGGTGCATAAAGGTGTTGTGTAGTCCCTTGTTGCGGAGCACGGACGTCAGGGTCGCCGTGCTAGCCACCTTTAGTTTTTCGCTCAATTCGGCAAAGTCCACAATTCGCTCCTTTCAGCGTATCTGCCCGCGGGCGTCAACCGGCCAGACGGCTTCCACGCGGCCGCCGCGCACGGCAAAGATCTGATCGTGTTCGTTGAAACATGGGCAGGGATGAACTGGCAGGACCTGTACCTGTTCGCCGATTTGGGGCTTGTCGTCGCAGGCCGACAGATCGACATGTCCGTGTTCTTCCGAGGCTCCGGAGAAGACGGCTTGGGGGTACTCGACGATATAGCCCATGATGGACGAGCCGTCCTCCTGACGGTGGACCGCGGCGCTGAGCGACTTGCTGCCCCCGTCGAGGATGGCGCGGTCTGCGGTCGGTCGGCTGACCACGGTCATCAGCACCCGACCTGCACATTGTTCGACGCTGTGGGTTCCCCGGCGAAGATGGCCGACGCCGCCAACTGGGTACTCGCCGGCCCGGTACTCGGTCAGTTCGGGAATCTCGTGCGCCATAAACGCGCCCGGCGTACTGCCGCCGCTGACGATGGGATGCGGCAAGCCCTTGCGGTCGAAGTGCGCGAGCGTCTCTTGGATTAGCGGTCGCATGTCTGGAGTTGCTGGCATGGACATGATGCCCCGGAGTTCGATGTTGGGGGCTTGATCGATTTTTTCGCCAAGAGCCGCGGCCGCAGCGGGTGAGCTTACGCCCGTGCGGCCGCGGTCGAGTTCGACGACCACGCCTACGGTGACATCCGATTCTGAAGCGGCCTCGGCTAGCCCCTGCACGGTGTATTCGGAATCGGCCGCTATGGTCAGCCGGGTGTGCCGCGCCAGCGCGACCAGCCGCGCCAGTTTTTGCGCGCCGATGATGTTGTAGGGAATCAGGATGTCGCGATCGACCCCGCCCTCGGCCATGACCTCGGCCTCCCCGAGCTTCTGGCAGGTGATGCCGATTGCCCCGCGACGCATTTGCATATGGGCGATGGCCACGCACTTGTGGGTTTTGATGTGGGGCCGCAGGCCAATGCCGTGCTCGTCAAAGTAGCGTTGGTAGCGGTCGAGGTTGTCCTCCAAGCCGTCGAGATCGACGACGAGGGCGGGCGTGTCTAGGTCTTCTATGCGCATAGTGGCCTTTCCTGAATGAAGGTGGAAATCGCTGCGATAAAATAGCAAACCGATCCCACCGCAGAAATTGACGCGATCGGGTCCCTTGCCTTTTGTTGCAAGATGCCCATCGATCTCCAACCCTCCACGCCCGTCGCATTAGTCTGCGCGATATTGGCCGATTCCGATCATGCGTTCGCCGACGCCAAAGAACGCCTCGCCGAGTGCTTCGGTCCCCTGCGCGCGGCAAGTGCGATCTATGATTTTGATTTTACCTCGTATTACGAAGAGGAAATGGGCGCGGGGTTGAGCAAACAGCTCGTGTGCTTTGCCGAGCGGATCGACCCCGCCGAGCTGGCGGCCTGCAAGCGCCAGACGATCGAACTAGAAAAAGCACTAGGAAGAGCAACAGGAGGGACATTGCGCCGCCGCGCCAATATCGACCCAGGATTGCTGTCGATCGAGAGCTTGGTGTTGGCGACGACGAAGTATGCTGGCCACCGGGTGTGCATTGCCCCACAGCTCTACGCCGAAGTGACTCTGCTCTATCAGCGGGGACGCTACCGGCCTTTGGAGTGGACGTATCCCGACTACCAGGGCGATGCAGTGCAGGATTTCTTGCTCGACGTGCGGCCTTGGTTGCTGGCCGTGCGCGGCTGAGATCAGCCTCGGTCGCCGAGCGCGACAAATGGGCGATGCTCTGGCCCGGTGTAGATGTGGTTGGGGCGGATGAGCCGGTTGGCGTCGTGCTGTTCGATCACGTGCGCCGCCCAGCCTACCACGCGGCTGGCTACGAAGATGGGGGTGTAGAGCGGGATCGGGATGCCCATCATGTAGTAGGTGTACGCGCAGGGGAAATCGACGTTGGGGAAGATGCCTTTTTCGCGCATCATGGTCGCTTCGACCACGTCGGCTAGATCCGGCCACTTGGTGTCGCCGATGGCTGCGGCGATCTGGCGGCCAACCTTCTTCATCGTCGGCACCCGCGAGTCGCCGCTTTTGTATTCCCGATGGCCAAAGCCCATGATCTTCTTCTTTTGCGCCAGCGCGTCGAGGACCCACTGCTCGGCTGCCGCAGGCGAATCTACTTCCAAGAGCATGTGCATGGCTGCCTCGTTGGCACCGCCGTGCAAGGGGCCGTGTAGGGCACCGATGGCCGCGGTTATGGCCGCGTACAGGTCGGCGAGGGTTGAGGCCACGACCCGCGCGGTAAACGTGGAGGCGTTGTATCCGTGCTCGGCGTAGAGGATCAGCGAAGTGTTCATGGCCTCTACTTCGTACGCGGGCGGTTTTTCGCCGCGCAGCATGTAAAGCAGATTGGCCGCGTGGTCTAGCTCGGCGTCGGGGGCTATCGGCTCTAGGCCCTGCGAGAAGCGATAGCCATAGGCGAGTGCGGTGGGAATTTTGGCCAGCAAGCGCACGGATTTGCGCACATTGGCATCGTGGCTGTTGTCGGGGGTCTCGGCGTCGAAAAACGCTAGGGATGATACGGCTGTGCGCAACAGGTCCATGGGGTGCGCGTCCGCTGGGGCGGAGCGCAATAGGTCGACGATCTGGCCGGGCAGGTCGCGCTGGGAGCGCAGTTGTTGGTTGAATTTTGCCAACTCGGCGACCGTCGGCAACTCGCCGTAGAGCAGCAAGTAGGCGACCTCTTCGTAGCTGGCATTTTCGGTCAGTTCGACTAGGTCGTAGCCGTGCAGGATCAGGCGGTTGATATCGATATCAATGCGCGAAAGGGCGGACTCGCCGGCGATGACGCCTTCGAGGCCGGGACTGTAGGATTTGTCGGTCATTCTGTAAATCTCTCTATGGAAAGTGTGAATTTGGGGCTAATAATTCAGCGGTTTTCTCCGTTCGCTGGAAAGCGGTCGGCCAATGCTGCGTCTAGTTTGGTGTACTCGTCGTAGCCGAGTAGTTCGTAGAGTTCGTCTCGCGTCTGCATCTGTCCGAGGGCACCTTCTAAAGTGCCCTTTTCCTTCAGTTCGCGGAACAGCCCTTCGACGGCCTTCATCATGGTGCGGAACGCGCTCAGCGGGAAAATCACGAGGCGGTATCCCATAGCGGCGAACTCCGCGACCGATAGGTACGGCGATTTGCCGAATTCGGTCATGTTGGCGAGGAGCGGGCCTTTGACTTGCTCGGCGTAGCGGGCGAATTCCTCGGGGCTCTGCATGGCTTCGGGAAAGATTGCGTCCGCGCCGGCTGCTAAGTAGCGCTGGCCGCGCTCGACGCTTTGCTCAAAGCCCTCGACGGCGCGGGCGTCGCAGCGGGCGATGATGACAAAGTCCGGGTCTTGCCGCGCCGCGCAGGCCGCGGCGATCTTGCGCTCCATTTCTTCGACCCCGATTAGGGCTTTGCCGTCGAGGTGGCCGCAGCGCTTGGGCATGACTTGGTCCTCTAAGTGCAACCCGGCCAAGCCCTCGCGCTCGTACGCGCGCACCGTGCGCATCACCTGCCAGACCTCGCCAAATCCGGTGTCCGCATCGCAAATGCAGGGCACTTGGACTGCGTTGGCAATGTAGCCGGCTTGGCGCGCCATTTCGTCCATGCCCAACAGGCCGACGTCTGGGTAGCCAGCCGTGCCGTTGGCTAGACCAGCTCCGGAGATGTACACGGCCTCAAACCCAATGCGCTCGGCCAGCATGGCCACGGGCGCATTGAAGGCCCCGGGCAAGGTCAGGGTCTTCTCGGCCATCAGGCGGCGCAGGGTGCGCGGCTTGGACTCGGCGGGCGCGGGGTTGAGTAGCATGGCTCAGGCGAGAGAGATGGTGGCTTCGCGCTCCGGTCCTACGGAGATAAGGGAGACCGGCGCTCGGCTCAGTTCGGCGACTCGCTCCACGTAAGCCTGCGCTTGGGGCGGCAGATCGGCGAAACAGCGGGCGGCGGTAGTGGGAGCGCACCAACCGGCCATTTCTTCGTAAATCGGCTCGCATTGGTCGAGTACCTGCGGGTCGGCGGGGAATTCTTCCAGCACTTGGTCGCCGCAGCGATAGCCAACGCCCAGTTTGAGGTGCTCGCATTGGTCGAGTACGTCGAGCCGGGTCAGGGCGATGCTGGTCAGGCCGTTGATGCGGGCCGAGACCCGTAAGATGGCGGCGTCGAACCAACCGCAGCGCCGCGGCCGGCCGGTAGTGGCTCCGAACTCGCGGCCCAAGGCGCGCAAACGCTCGCCTTCTTCCCCCAACAACTCGGTGGGAAAAGGCCCGTTGCCCACCCGCGTGGTGTACGCTTTGGTCACGCCTACTACCTCGTCAATCCGCGTGGGGCCGATACCCGTGCCCGTGCAGGCTCCACCCGCCGTGGTATTCGAGGAAGTGACATAGGGATAGGTGCCGTGGTCGATGTCGAGCAAGGTTCCTTGCGCGCCTTCGCAGAGGACTGTTTTGCCTTGGTCGAGGGCTTGGTTGAGCAGGAGCGAGGTGTCGGCGACGTATGGGGCGAGTTGCTCGCCGTAGCCGATGTACGCGTCGATGATGGGACCGGCCTCTAGCGGCTCTTGGCCAAAGACCTTGGTCAGGATTTCGTTTTTGGCGCAGATGCTGGCCCGGAGCTTGTCGCGCAAACGCGCTGGGTCGCACAAATCCATGACGCGCACCCCGTGGCTGCGCTCGACTTTGTCGCGATAAGCCGGGCCGATACCGCGGCCAGTCGTGCCGATGGCGACGCTGTTTTCGCTCTCTTCTCCGGCCTTTTCCAAGACCTTGTGGTAGGGCATTACGACGTGGGCAACTTGGCTGAGGAAGAAGCGGTTGGCCACGGAAAAGCCCTTGGCCTCTAGCTCGGCGATCTCATCGAGCATGACGGCTGGATCGACGACCACCCCATTGCCCACCACGCAGATTTTGCCCTCGTGCATGATGCCCGAGGGAATGGCGTGGAAGATGAACTCCGCGTCGGCGGTGACGACCGTGTGGCCGGCGTTGGCCCCTCCCTGATAGCGCACCACCACGTCGGCGGCGGACGTGAGGTAATCTACTACTTTGGCCTTGCCTTCGTCGCCCCACTGCGCTCCTAATACTATTTTTGCGGGCATTGTGTACTCCCGTGCTTAAAGACTGACTTGTTTGGCCCAGGAGATGTACTCCCGAGAGAGAATATCGTCAACTACGTCGGTGGTGATCGGGTCATCGACGTTGAGGATGGTCAGGGCTTGGCCGCCCATTTGGCGGCGTCCGCACGACATTTGGGCGATATTGACATTGTGGGTGCCCATGACTGTGCCGATTTGGCCGATGATGCCTGGGACGTCGTCGTTGATGTAAAAGAGCATGTGGCCCTCTGGGACGGCGTCGAAAATGTACTCGTCGAGGCGCACGAGGCGCGGATCGCTCTTGCCGAAGATCGTGCCGGCGAGTAGGCGCTGCCCCTTGTTGGTGTGATACACCACGGTGATGAGGCTGGCGTAGTCCTCGTGCTCGCTGCTGATCCGCTCATCGACTTGCACGCCGCGCTCCTGCGCGAAAAGCAGCGCATTGACCACATTGACTGCCGCGTCCGAGACGGTCTCCATAATGCCCTTGAGTACGGCCGAGGTTAGCGGCGAGGTCGGGTAGGCGGTGATGTCGCCTTGGTATTCGATGGTGATGCGCTCTAGCTGGCCCTCGCCGAGCTGAGCTTGCAGGCGTCCTAGCCGCTCGGCTAGCACGAGGTAGGGCTGGAGCTTGCCGTGGATTTCGGGATCGACCGAAGGGGCGTTGACCGCGTTGCGAATGACGCGGCCCATCAGCACGTCGCCAACCTGCTCGGCCACCTGCAAGGCGACATTGGCTTGGGCTTCCTTGGTGGAGGCCGCCAGGTGCGGCGTGCAGATCACTCGGTCGTCAACCAAGAGGTCCACAAGGGTCGGTGGCTCCTCTTCAAAGACGTCTAAGGCGGCACCGGCGACCTTGCCCGAGTTCAAGCCGCGCAGGAGGGCCTCCTCGTCCATGATGCCGCCGCGGGCGCAGTTGATTAGATAAACCCCGTCTTTGCACTGCGCGATCTCGGCGTCGGAAATCAGGTGCTGGGTCTGGTCGCTGAGGTGGGTGTGGACCGTGATGAAATCCGCGGTAGCGTAGATTTCGTCGAGGGATGTTAGATGCGCGCCGTAGGAGAGGGCCATCTCTTGGCCGATGTAGGGGTCGTAGCCGAGGACCTTCATGCGAAAGGCTGTGGCGCGTGCGGCCACCTCCCTCCCCACGCGACCCAAGCCGATCACGGCGAGGGTCTTGCCAGCCAGCTCGACGCCGACGAATTGGCTGCGTTCCCACAGCCTCTTTTTAAGCGAGGCCGTCGCCTGCGGGATGTGCCGCGCAAGGGAGGCTATGAGCGCAAAGGTGTGCTCGGCGGTCGATAGGGAATTGCCGCCGGGGGTGTTCATGACGATGACGCCGTGGCGGGTTGCCGCCTCTACGTCGATGTTGTCGAAGCCCGTGCCGGCGCGGCCAATGACCCGGAGGCGTGGCGCGGCGGCGAGCACCTCGGCCGTCACTTTGGTCGCGCTGCGCACGACGAGTCCCTCGTAGTTGCCGATGCAGTCTAGGAGCGCACTCGGCGACAATCCACTGCGCACATCTACTGCGACCCCGTCGTTGGCTTCGAGGATTTCGACGCAGCGGGGGTCCATCTTGTCGCTGATCAGTACTTTCATGGTCCTCTTTAGGTTGCGTTGCCCACTAGCGCCTCAGCGATCCACCCTGTAATGTCGTTCTGCCCGCGGCCATCGACTGCCGAGAACGCCACAAAGGAAAGGCCGGCGAGCGATCCTTGGTCATCGAGTTGGTCGAACAGGTGTTGCAGCTTGTTGCGCGACAGTTTATCCGCTTTGGTAAAGACCAGCAGGAAGGGCTTATCTAGGGTGCGCAAGTGGTCGATCATCTGCCAGTCCAAGTCGGTAGGGCCGTGCCGGGCATCGATGAGCTGCAACACTGCGCACAATGGCTCGCGATTGGCCATGTAGTTACGGATGAGCTGGCCGAGTTGTAAGCGCAAGCCCACGCCGCCGCGCACGTACCCGTAGCCAGGCAGATCGACCAAGTAGAACTGCTCGTTGGCTAGGTAGTAGTTCAACTGCTGGGTCTTGCCGGGTACAGTGCTGGTGCGCGCCAGCTTCTTGCGCCGTACTAACCTGTTGATCAGCGAGGACTTGCCGACGTTGGAGCGCCCCACTAAGGCGATTTCAGGCAAGCCGTCCTTGGGCAGATCGGCCGTGCGGACCGCGCCAATTATGAATTCGACCGAGGAAAAGCGCATCGCCGGGGCTTGGAGATTAGGCGCGTTTGCGCCGCATCTCTTCGTCTTCGCTGCTGTACTGCTCAATCCCGCGCTCGATCATTTCGCCCGTAACTTGCAGGCGCGTCACGCCCTCTTGAGAGGGGGTATCGAACATGATATCCATCGTGGCCTGCTCTAGAACTGAGCGCAGGCCGCGGGCCCCAGTTCCCTTGTGAACGGTCAAGGCCACTATCTTGCGCAGGGCGTCCTCGGTGAACTCGACCTCGACTCCGTCCATGGCGAAGAGCCGCTGCGACTGCTTGATAATGGCGTCGTGCGGCTCGGTGAGGATGCGGAGCAAGTCGTCCTCGGCGAGCTCGTCCATAGTGGTGATTACAGGTACGCGGCCGACAAATTCGGGGATCATGCCGTAGGCGAGCAGATCTTCGGGCTGCACCAGCGGCAATACGTCTAAGGTGTCGGAATCGCGTTCATCGTCGCTGTCGGCTCCAAAGCCCATAGTGCGCTTGCCGACCCGTTGACTGATGACCTTGTCCAGCCCCTCGAAGGCTCCGCCGCAGACGAAGAGGATGTTGCGGGTATCCATCTGGATCATCGGCTGCTCAGGGTGCTTGCGGCCCCCCTTGGGCGGGATGTTGGCAGTGGTGCCCTCTAAAATTTTGAGCAGTGCTTGCTGCACGCCCTCGCCTGACACGTCGCGGCCGACCGAAGGCGTGGCACTCTTGCGGGCAATTTTGTCAACCTCGTCGAGATAGAGGATGCCCCTTTCGGCGCGGGGCACATCGTAATCGGCCGCTTGCAAAAGGCTCACGAGGATGTTCTCCACGTCCTCCCCCACGTAGCCGGCCTCGGTGAGAATGGTGGCGTCGGCAATGGAGAAGGGAACTTGCAGGAATTTTGCGAGAGTTTTGGCCAATTCGGTCTTGCCAGTGCCGGTGGGGCCGATGAGCATTACGTTGCTTTTTTCGAGCTCCACCTCGTCTAAGTCAACTTTGGTGCGGATGCGCTTGTAGTGATTGTACACGGCGACCGCGAGGATTTTCTTGGCCCGCTCTTGGGCGATGACGTATTCGTCGAGAAAATCCTTGATTTGGGTCGGCCTAGGCATCTCGGCGGTCTCCCAAGGGAGGGTCTTTTGCCGCTCCTCGGCCAAGACGTCGTTGCACAGCTTGACGCACTCGTTGCAGATGTGGACCTGGGGGCCGGTTATGATCTTGTCAACTTGGTTGTGGCTGCGCCCGCAGAACGAGCAGCGCGGGTCGCTTTGGGGGGGCCGACGGCGCAAAACAAGCTCCTAGATTGGGGAAGGGGCTACCTCGACGCGCGATGGAGCGATGATCTCGTCGATGATGCCGTATTCGACGGCTTCTGCGGCCGACATGAAAAAGTCGCGCTCGGTGTCGCGCTCAATGCGCTCCAGCGGCTGCCCGGTACAATCGACTAATACCTCGTTGATCTGCTGGCGCATGGCGATGATCTCGCGGGCGTGGATCTCCATGTCGGCGGCTTGGCCGCCAATGCCACCCATGGGCTGGTGCAGCAAGACGCGAGCGTTGGGCAGGGCTTGGCGCTTGCCCTTAGTGCCGCCGGCCAATAGCACGGCTCCCATGCTGGATGCTTGGCCGATGCAGATCGTGGATATGTCGGCGGCCACGTATTGCATGGTGTCGTAGATGGCCATGCCCGCCGAAATCAGCCCGCCAGGGGTATTGAGATAGAGCGCGATGTCCTTTTTGGGATCTTCAGACGCGAGAAAGAGCATTTGGGCGATGATGAGATTGGCGATCGCGTCGTTGATGGGAGTGCCGGCGAAGATGATGCGGTCCTTGAGCAGCCGCGAGTAGATGTCGTATGAGCGCTCTCCTCGGCCGGTCTGTTCGATGACCATTGGAATCAGCGACATGATTTATACCTTTTCCTCTTTGATTTCGGCTTTGGCGATGAGGAACTCGATGACTTTTTGATCTTCTAACTCGCGTCGCAACCCTTCTGCGTTCTGCAAGTCGGCAGGTTGGATGCCTGCGCGGACGGCGGCGAACTGGGCAAACTCCTCGTCCGTTACTTCGACCTTGGCTTGTTGGCGCACGCTTTCGAGCAGTAGATAGCTCTTGAGCTGGTGCGTGGCTTGGGCGCGCTCTTCGTCGCTGTGGCTGTGGTCGTGATCGTGGTCGTGGTCGTGACTGGCCTGCTCTCGCTCAAGCGAGTCGAGGTAATTATCGACCATGCTGTCGGGCAATTCAAAGCTGTTTTTTAGGATGAGCTGGCTGATCAACTCGCTGCGCAGGCGCTGTTGGGCCATGTATTCCCAGCGCTGTTGGATCTGTTCGCTGAGGTGCTGGCGCAAGTCGGAGAGGGTCTGGAACTGTTCGCCGAGGTCCTTGGCGAACTCGTCGTCGAGTTCGGGCAGGGTGCGCTCGCGCACTTCGTGGGCTGCCACTGCGAAATGCGCGGTCTGGCCGGCGAGCTGTTCGTTGGGCAGGTCCTCTCGGTAAGCGAAGCGGACCTTGCGCTCTTCGCCAGCGCTCATGCCGACGAGGGCCTCTTCAAACTCGGGGCTGAGGGCATTCTCGTCGCCGATGAGGATCTGGCGCTTCTCGTACTTGTCGCCAATGACGGGCAAGCCGCTGTCGTCGAGGCGCTGCAAATCCGCGACGAGCACGTCGCCGTTGGCCAACGGTCGCTCGACGACTTGTTCGGTGGCGTGGCGGCGGCGCAACTCTTCTAGATGCTCGCTGATTTCCTCGTCGGCCACCTCGTGTACCATGCGGGTGGCGGCGAGATTTTCGTAGTGCTCGGCGGTGATTTCGGGCCAGATGTCGAAATCTGCGGTGAACGTTAGGCTTCCCCCCGGCTCGTGGTCGAGTTGGGAGATTTTGGGGGGTGCGGCCGGCCGCAGGCCTGCTTCGCGCGCGGCTTCTTCTAGTAGCGAGGGGAGGAGGTCGCCGAGGACTTCGCCGCGGATGGAACTGCCGAAGCGCGCCTCGACGATTCTGAGCGGCACTTTGCCCTTGCGGAAGCCCGGGATCTCCAGCCGCTTTTGGTAGCGGCGCAGGGCCTTATTGACGGCGTCGTCAATGCGCGCCGCTTCGACTTCGACGGCCAGCTCGCGTGCCCACTGTCCCTTCTCTGTGACTTGTGTCTTCACGAAACGCAATCCTACGAGGTAGGGCGCACCGCCAAATCGCAGGCGGTGCGCTCGTTTATTCATGGTGCGAAAGGGGGGACTCGAACCCCCATGCCCTTTCGGGCACTAGATCCTAAATCTAGCGCGTCTACCAGTTCCGCCACTTTCGCTGTACCGGATAAATCTGCGCCTGAGGAGGGTTATAGCCCAAGCGCGAAGGATAATATCAGGATTTATACTACCGGGTCAAGGGATTTGCCAAGCGTCCATGCCGCTTTCAAGGTGGGCGCGCAGCTCGGTTATGGGCACCCGCTCCTGGGCCATAGTGTCGCGGGCGCGCACGGTGACGGTCTGGTCCGCTAGGGTGTCCGAATCGACCGTTAGGCAAAACGGCGTCCCCACCTCGTCCATGCGCCGGTAGCGGCGGCCGATCGCGCCGCCCTCGTCGTAAAAGACCCGCATGTAAGGCCGGAGGTCCTCGGCGATTTGCCGGGCGATGTCGGGCATGCCGTCGCGCTTGACGAGGGGCAATACCGCCGCTTTGATCGGCGCGATGCGCGGGTGAAAGCGCATTACCACTCGCGTCTCACCCCGGACCTCTTCCTCGTGGTATGCTTCGACTAGGCAGGCCATTAGCGTGCGGCTGGCCCCTATTGAGGTTTCTACGACGTAGGGCACGAACTTGGTGCGCTGTTCCTCGTCGAAGTACTTGAGCTGTTTGCCCGCAAACGCTTCGTGCTGCGACAGGTCGTAGTCGCCGCGATTGTGGATGCCTTCGATCTCGCCCGGGCCAAAGGGAAATTCGTACTGGATGTCGAAGGCGGCGCGGGCATAGTGGGCTAGTTCGTCGCCTTGGTGTTCGTGCCAGCTCAGCTTGTGCTCGGGCAGGCCGATTTGCGCGAACCATTTCCAGCGCTCCTCGCGCCAATAGTCGAACCACTCGTCTTGAGTGCCTGGCGCGACGAAATACTGCATCTCCATCTGCTCAAATTCCCGCGTGCGGAAGAGGAAATTCTTGGTGTTGATCTCGTTGCGGAATGCCTTGCCGATCTGGGCGATGCCAAAGGGCAGCTTCTGGCGCGTCGCCGCCTGCACGTTGAGGTAGTTGACGAAGATGCCCTGCGCCGTCTCCGGGCGGAGAAAGACTCGCGCACTGTCGTCTTCGAGCGGACCGACGAAGGTCTTGAACATCAGGTTGAATTGCCGCGGGTCGCTCAGTTCGTTGCCCTTGGGGCTTTTGATGTTGTGCTCGCGCAGTAGAGTGCCCATCTCCTCGGCGCTCAGGCCCGCTACGTCAATGCCGTTTTCTTCAAGGAGTTGGTCGAGCCGAAAGCGCTCGTTGGTCTTGCGATCTTCGACCATCGGATCGGTAAAGCTATCGACGTGGCCCGATGCCTCCCACACTCGCTGATTCATGAGGATGCTGGCGTCGATGCCCTCCACGTCCTCGCGGTAGGTCATGGCCTTCCACCAGACCTCTTTGATGTTGCGCAACAGCTCGACGCCCAAAGGGCCGTAATCCCAGCAGCCGTTGAGGCCGCCGTAGATTTCCGAACTTTGGAAGATGAAGCCTTTGCGCTTGCACAGGGATACTAGTTTTTCCATTGCGTCGTCGGACATGAAAATCTCCAGTAAGTTAGACGGGTAAAGCGGCCTTGTTGAGGCCATCGAGAAAGTCGAGCGATTTGAGCCGGCTGTGTTCGCCCCCGTGGTACTCTAGAAAGCCGCGTAAGGCCATGCGGATCTCACCGCGTTGGGAAGGGGCTTGGGGGAGAGCTTCCTGGCTGTAGGTCCTAAGACCCTGGAGGTCGGCGAGAAAGTGCAAGCTGCGCTGGGCTAAGCGCACTCCGTTCCCAGGGCCGCAGGCGGGGCACAGGCCGCCCCCTAGGGCTGCGCTGAACCACGACGAGGGGCCGACTAGTTCGCGTTGGCAGGTAATGCACTGGCGCAGCTCTGGGCGGTAGCCGAGGGCCGCAGCGGCGCGCAACTGGAAGTACCAGAACAGCGATTCGACCTGTTCTGGCTTTACTTCGGCAAGGCCGTGCAATACTCCAGATAAGCACTGGTAGAGCCGAGGGTTGTTCTCGCCCTCGATCGTTAGGCGGTCAACTAGTTCACAGGCGGCGCTGCCAAAGGAAAGTCGCTCTAGGCTTTGCGATAAGTCGGGCGCTGGTTTGAGCAGGGTGCATTCGCTCAGGGTTTGCAGATCGCGGGTTTCTTTGACGTAGCAGACGGCTTGGACCTCGGTCATCAAGCCGAGCGCGGCCCCGAACCGACTTTTGGGCTTGCGGGCACCCCGGGCCATGGCCTTGAGTTTGCCGCATTCTTGGGCGTACAACGTCACTAGGCTGCTGGTCTCGCCCATGCGCATGGTGCGCAGCACGATGGCGCGCGTTTTGACGATAGTGCGCGGCACGGCGTCACTCGCCTTCTTCCGCAGGTAGGGGGATGACCACCTCGCCCGGCTTGACCAAGCCGAGATCTTCGCGCGCGACTCTTTCGATGAAATCGATGTCGCTTTC
>JAJEEZ010000467.1:0-17426 GCA_022820705.1 Candidatus Latescibacterota bacterium
GACGATGAGTAGAAGCATAGAGAATCTCTTCCGCGCCCCCTACGGGGTGCCCAACGCGCTGCAAGTAGTAGAAGAAGGACTGTGGATTACCGACCAAATTACCGACCGGGTGGCGCTTATTGAAATCGCCGAGCCGTCTGAATACGGCGTCACCCGCTTGATCCGCGACATCCCCAGCGAGTCGTCCAATACCAGCGGCATGGCTTGGGGCGGCGGTTCGCTGTGGTTGGCGGCCAATGGGGCGGGTACGCTCTGGCGGCCCGCACGGCCGACGGACGCCGAGCAAGGGGCGGGCGAAATTTTCGAGGTTGATCCGGCTACCGGCGCGACCTGCAATCGCTATCCAGTGCCCGGCGGGGGTGGGGTGCATGGGATGGAGTACGATCCGTTAGAAGAAGGCTACGTGTGGATTACCACCCTCAAAAGCCAGACGCTGAGCAAAGTCAAGATCGCCGGCTGGTCGGTCGAGCACGTGCTGGACCTGCCCTACGGGCGCGCGCACGGCGTGGTGCGAGTCGCCGACGGCATCTGGGTGGTGCATACCGCTGACCGCGTGATCGTCAAGCTCGACGTAGAGAGCGGAGCCGAGTTGGATCGAATTGTGGTGCCCGATAGCGACCCCGAGCCGCATGGCCTGTCGATTTTTGGCGAGGATTTGATCTATTGCGACGCCACGTCTGGATGGGTCACCAAAATTAGTCTGTGAGGATGATGCGATGACGCGCATAGCAACATCGTCTTGGAGCTTGCACCGGACGTTAGGAGCGTCAATGTACCAATGGCCCGACCCCAAGGGCGAGCCGGTGCTAGAAGGGACCGGGCAGGGCGATCTCACCTTGTTAGAGCTACCGGAGCAGCTTGCCGCACGCGGTATCGGCCTGTTGGAGATTTGCCACTTCCACTTCCCGAGGCTCGACGATGATTATATCAGCCAGTTGCGGCAAGCACTTGCCGAAAGCGGTGTGGAGCTTTTCAGCGTGCTGATTGACGCTGGGGACATCGCGCATCCCGATGCGGCCCAACGCGCAAAGGAAGTGGCTTGGGTACGCGAGTGGATGGAGATTGCCGCCCGCTGCGGTGCGCAGTGTGTGCGGGTGATCGCCGGGGAGGCAAGCGACGGCGAAGCCGTGCAGGTCAGTGCGGAGAATTTGCGGGCGTTTGCCAGCTTTGGTCGCACCTTGGGTATTGAGGTGATGACGGAGAATTTTCGGACGCTAGGCACGTCGGTCGGAGCGCTCAACGCGGTCCTCGACTTGTGCGACGGCGAGGTGGGGCTGTGCGCTGACTTCGGCAACTTCAAGGGGCCGGATAAATACAGCGATCTGGCGGATATTCTGCCGAGGGCGACTTCCGTGCACGCTAAGGCCGACTTTTCCGAAGAGGGGCAGATGGACCGCGAGGATTTTGTGCGCTGTCTCCGTTTGACCCGTGATGCGGGGTTCGCAGGGCCGTACTCGCTGATTTTTTCTAGTCCAGGAGACGAGTGGGAGGGCATAGCAAAGACGCGGGAAGTGGTCGAGGAATGGCTGTGAGTAAGCGGGAGAAAGGGAAGTACTGGCTCGTCAAGTGCGAATTCGACGAGTGTTCCTTTGACGAGCTGAAGCAGCGTCCGCAAAGCACGGGCTACTGGCGGGGTGTGCGCAACTATCAGGCGCGCAATCTCATTCGCGACGACATGAAAGAGGGGGATCTGGCGTTCTTCTATCATTCCAATTGCGACGAGCCGGGGATTGCTGGAATCGCGACGATTACAAGAGCGGGGTATCCTGACCCAAGTCAGTTTGACGATAAGCACGACTACTACGATGAAAAATCCACCGAAGACGAGCCGCGCTGGTTTTCCTTCGACGTAAAGTGGAAGCGCAAATTCAAACGGTTTGTCCATCTCGCCGACCTCAAAGCCAACGACAAGCTCGCCGACATGCGGGTGGTGCAGCGGGGTCAGCGGCTGTCGATCCAGCCGGTCACCGAGCAGGAGTGGAAGGAAGTCTGCAAGATGGGAGGCGTCAGTTCGGCGTGATGCGCTGCGAGCGCAACGAGGAGCGTATGAGGAGGTTTGAACATGGCGACCAGCGGAACCACTTACAATGATTCAGTCTTTCGCAAACCGAGATACGGAGCAACTATTCTATACCGAAAACAGTCGCCGTTTTGCGGCCATATCTCGCGTTGCCTTGAGGAAGCTAATACAGATGAATCAAGCTCGTACTCTCAGCGACCTTGCCATTCCACCAGGTAACCGCCTAGAAGCTCTCAGAGGCAACCTGTTAGGCTTTCACTCTATTCGAATCAACGACCAATGGCGCATTATCTTCCGGTGGACCAATGAGGGGCCGGAACGGGTAGCTATTGTAGATTACCATTGACAAGCCCCTTGTAACGTCATAGGGTGTGAGGACATGAAAAACCCAATTACACCTGGCGAGATTCTGCTAGAAGAATACCTCAAGCCCATGGGGATTTCGCAGAATGCTATGGCCCGCGCCATCGGTGTCGCCCCACGGGCAATCAACGAAATCGTCCACGCTAGGCGTTCGATTACCCCTGCGATGTCCATTCGCTTTGGCGCGTTCTTCGATCAGTCCGACGAATTTTGGTACGGGCTCCAAGTCGAGTGCGACTTTCGCAAACTGGCCCGAGAAAAGAAGAGGCTTATCGACGGCATTCGCCCGGCTTCGACGCTGAGCCAGACGCGCTGACTGCGCGACGGCACCGCTCCGGAGGTCAATTGGTCGTTGAACAGTACCTCCTGTCGGTCTAGGCCACGCTATACCTGATTAGAGAATGGGCGCGACGTTTTCTCGTCGAACTGTTCCGCAATGTTAGCTATAGATACGATGGAGCGATCCTGAGCTAGCTGCTTGGAACGGGATGGCCGACATGTTGCGTTGCCCTTCAGAGATACACAAGCTAAGGAAAGACGAAATGGCTAATCTGCCTCTCATCGTCCTAATCGGCGACTCGATCCGCATGGGTTATCAGGACCATGTCGCCAGCCAGTTGGCGGATCGAGCCGAGGTTTGGGTACCCGAAGAAAATGGCGGCGACAGCCGCAATGTACTCGCCCATCTGGACCAGTGGGTTTTCTCTCGCCAGCCGGACCTAGTCCACGTCAATTGTGGATTGCACGATTTGAAGCGGGCCTTTGGCGCAAAATCCTCAGTTCCCTTGGATGAATACGAGGGCAACGTGCGCCAGATATTGCAGAAGCTGCAACGCGAGTTGGACGGCGTCGTCGTCTGGGCCACTACCACGCCGGTGGATGAAAATTGGCACCACCAGAATAAAGGTTTCGACCGCTTGGAGGCCGATGTAGAAGCCTACAATGCGGCGGCCCACGCCGTGGCAGAGGATATAGGGGTGCCGATTGACGATCTCTTTGCCGTTGTTGAGCGCGAAGGGAAGGCGCGGCTTTTGACCCAAGACGGAGTGCATTTTACTGAGGAGGGATCGCAGCTATTGGGACGTGTGGTGGCTGAGTGCGTCTGGGGGCATCTGGCGGACCGCTAACCATGGAAGCGACTGTAGCGCAATTGGCACAGACGCGGCGGGAGCGGGCGCAGGAAATCGCTGCAGCCGGGGGTTTTGGGGTGCTGGGCCGCCGCATCGATACTACGGTATCCGAGGCGCTAGTCCTGGGGCTTTGGTTGCAAGGCGTCAGGACTTTCTTTTGCGTCTTTGGCCACGGCTCGACCGAGATCGGCGAGGTCTTGCGGATTTATCAGGACGCTGGGCTAGTGCGCGTCTGTGGGGTGCGCAGCGAAATCGAGGCGTCGCACGCGGCCGCGGCCCTGCGCTGGGTGCGCGGCGAAAAGGCCGCGGTCGTCACTTCGATCGGTCCGGGCGCACTGCAAGCGCTGGCGGCCTCTATTGTCCCGCGCTCGGACGGGTTGGGCATCTGGTATCTGCTCGGGGACGAGACGACCCAAGACGAGGGGCCGAACATGCAGCAGATTCCTGGGACCGAACAAAGCGCCTTCCTGCGGCTGTTCGGCACCATGAGCCGGACGTACTCGCTGCACACGCCGCTGGCGCTTGCCACTGCGCTCCGGCGTGGACTCAACGCGGTGGATCATCCGCATCAGGCCGAGCCGTTTTTCTTGCTCTTGCCGCTCAACGTGCAACCGGCGGAACTGGCGCAATTCAATTTGGATGAGTTGCCCGTGGGCGCACCGCCGCCGTTGGGTGCGGCCGCAGATGAGGGACGCTACGCAGAGGCGGCAGCCGCTATTGCCGCGGCCGAGCGCGTGGTCGTCAAGGTCGGCGGCGGTGCGCGTGGGGCCGGGGCGGAGTTGGCTGAGTTGTTAGAGCTAGCCGACGCAGTGGCTGTGACTAGTCCCCTAGTCTCCGGTGTCTTGCCGTACGACCATCCTCGCAACATGACTGTTGGCGGCAGCAAGGGGTCGATCTGTGGCAACTATGCGATGGAGGAAGCTGATTTCTTGATCGCCGTGGGCTCGCGCTTTGTCTGCCAGTCGGATTCGTCGCGCACGGGCTATCCGCGAGTGCAGGGAGTCGTCAATATCAACGCCGATCCAGAAACTGCTACTCACTACGGCAAGACTATGGCCTTGGTCGGCGATGCCGCGCGGACGCTGCGAGAATTGAACCGCGCTCTCAGCGCGAGTCGCGTGCAAAACGGCTCTCCTTCGGCTTGGTTGCAAGCCTGTAGCGACAAGAAGCGGGAGTGGGTGGAGTTTAAGGCCGTGCGCTATCGCAAGTCGGTGCTGTACGACGAGACGTGGGACGCGGAGGTTATGACGCAGCCGACGGCCATCAAGGTGGCCACGGATTGGGCGCGCGCCCGCGATGCGGTGTGTTTTTTCGACGCCGGCGACGTGCAGGCCAATGGCTTCCAAGTCGTAGAGGACGATCGCTTGGGCCGCACCTTTACCGAGACCGGGGCCAGCTATATGGGTTTTGCAGTCTCGGCGCTGTTGGCCACGGCGGTAGCTACTGAGCCGTTCTACGGGTTGGCTATTAGCGGCGATGGCTCTTTCACCATGAATCCGCAGGTGCTCATCGACGGGGTAGAGCACGGAGCGACCGGGTGCATTCTGCTGTTGGACAATCGGCGGATGGGGGCGATCTCGGGTTTGCAATTGGCCCAGTACGGGGCTGACTGTGGCACTTGGGACCGCGTGGCTGTTGACTACGTGGCTTGGGCGAGTGCAGTAGAGGGCGTGGTCGCGTTGAGCGGCGGGTATTCGCCCGAGTCGCTGGAAAGGGCGTTGGACCAGGCGCGGGCGCACGGCGGCTTGTCGCTGATACACGTCCCCGTTTATTTCGGATCAGATGAGCGCGGTAGCTTGGGGGCCTTTGGTCGCTGGAACGTCGGCAACTGGTGCGCCGATACCGAGGCGCTGCGCCACGAAATTGGACTTTAACAGCCGGAGGAATCGCATGAAAATTGCCATGTTGCACGGTCCGCGAGATTTGCGGATTGAAGATCTGACGCTGGACACGGAGAACTTGGAGGACGACCAGATTTGGGTGGAGACGGAGATTACGGGGTTTAAGATCGGCACTGACCGAGGCAACTACGAAGGAGCCGAACAGGTGCCCGGGGCACCGGATTTTCCGCGCTGGGTGGGCGACAGCAACCTAGGTGTGGTGCGCGGGGTCGGCAGCAAGGTCACTAAGTTCGCGGTGGGGGATCGGGTGGTGTCGCGGCATCCCCATCAGTCGGCGTACGTGGCGCAGGACAGCGAGAGCATTGTGCATGTGCCGGACGGGGTGGCGGCCGAAGACGCGGTGTTCGCCCATTTGTACGCCTTGAGTATGCATTGCTACACCAAGGCTTTTTTCGCGCCCGGCGAAACCGTGGCCGTGGTGGGGTTGGGCGTCTTGGGGCTGGGGGCCGTGGCGCTAGGCCCGCTTTTTGGCGCGCGGGTCGTGGGGCTGGGTAACAGTTCGGTGCGCTTGGACATGGCGCGCCAGATGGGCGCACACGAAGCCCTGTTGTCGGACGACCCCGAGTTGGAGGACAAGCTGGACGAATTCACCCACGGGCAGGGGATCGACTTGGTGATCCTGACGGCCAACCCTTGGCCGGCGTATCGCACGGCGATGGAAGTAGTCCGAACTAACGGACGGGTGTCTATCGTCAGCTTGCCTGGGCGGGGTGAAGAGGCGCTGGATTTTAACCCGTTGGACATGCGCTGGTTTTACTTCAAGGGCGTTTCAATCTGTGCGGTCAACGATCGGGCCGGGTCGCTGTTTCCGCCGCCGGAAGGAGACCACTTTGACAACGACGGCCGCTGCGTCCACGTGCTCTCGCTGATGCAGGAGGGCAAGCTCCAGCCGAGTCGCTTGGTCACCCACCGGCTGCACTACTCGGACATGGTGCAAGCCTACGAAATGGCGTACCACCGCGAGAAAAACATGCTCAACGTGGTATTCAACTGGAAGGACTGACGCGCTTATGGACCTGCTGCCGACGACCAATGCCGACGGGCGAGACGTCATCCCGATGACCGAGGCCCAGAAGTACCTTTTCGACCTCAAGGGGTTTGTCCTTTTGCCCGCGCTGTTGAGCGAAGAAGAGTTGGTGGCGATCCGCGCCCACCAGATGAAATTTCTCTACGAGCGCGAGTCCCTGCCGCCGGACGAGCGCGACAATCACGGCGGCCCGTCGCAGATCTTGCTCGACCACCCGGCCGTAGTGGGTGTGCTCAACGAAGTGCTCTCGCATCAGGCGCTGGCCAGCGAAAACTGCTACGGGTTCCGCTACGACCACACCTATACCAGCCATCGCCAGGCCGGGCACGACAACTTCGGCCCGCACGGCGGCGGCGGGTACTTCAACTTTCGCGGCAACTCGCACATCTACCAGATGCAGTCGGGCAAGGTGCATTCCGGCCTGACGCGGGTGGTGTGGGAGCTCAACGAAGTCGGCGAGGGCGATGGGGGCACGCTTTTTCTGCCGGGCAGCCACAAGGCCGCCTTCCCCCGGCCCGAGGAGCTGAGCGAGCGCGACAGTGCGCTGTGGGAGAGCTATACCTGCCCGGCCGGTTCGGTGGTGATTTTCACTGAGGCCCTGTGCCATTCGGGCACGCGCTGGACCAACGAGCAGCGCGACCGGCTGAGCTTGTTCACTTGCTACGACACGGTCAATTCCAAGTGGGGCAAGGGCTGTCCGTCCGCCGAAGTGATCGCCTCGTTTCCAGAGAAGCGCCGCACGCTCTTTCGGGGTGTGTGGCACGGGATGAGCGATGTGCCCGGCATCAACAAGTATTACGAAGTAGCTAACCAAGCCGTTTGACGCGACGAAAGAATTCTGCATGAGCGAAAAAGTTCTCTTCCTGCTCGATGGTATGGCCCTCGTCTATCGGGGCCACTTTGCGATGATTCGCAATCCGCGTATGACCTCAAAGGGCATGAACACATCGGCCGTTTTTGCCTTTGCCAACACCTTGCTTTCCATTATCGAAAAGGGTGAGCCGACGCATATCGCCGTTGTCTTTGACACGCCTGAGCCCACGCACCGGCACCACAAGTACGAAGAGTACAAAGCCCAGCGCGAGGCGATGCCCGAGGATCTGAGCCAAGCACTGCCGTACGTGTTCCGGCTCTGCGAGGCGTTTAATATCCCGGTCTTGCGCGAGCCGGGGTGGGAGGCCGACGACGTGATCGGCACGTTGGCCAAAAAGGCCGAGGCCGAGGGGTTTGCGACGTACATGGTCACGCCCGACAAGGACTACGGCCAGCTCGTTTCCGAGCGGAGTTTTATGTACAAGCCGGGGCGCGGCGGCGACGAGGCTGAGGTTTTGGGAGTGCCGGAGATTCTTGCACAATGGCAGGTCGAGCGGATCGACCAAGTGATCGACGTGCTGGGGCTGATGGGCGATTCCTCGGACAATGTGCCCGGCGTACCCGGGATCAGCCCCAAGACGGCGCAAAAGCTCATCGCCGAGTACGGCAGCGTCGAAGAGTTGCTGGCGCACACTGACCAGCTCAAGGGCAAGCAGAAGCAGAACGTAGAAGAACACCGGGAACAGGCTCTGCTCTCCAAGGAGCTGGTCACCATTGAGTGCGACGTGCCGCTGGATGTGGGACTGGCGGATTTGGTTAAGGCCGACTGGGACCGTCCGAAGCTGGAGACTCTATTCACCGAGCTCGAATTCAACACGCTGGGTCGGCGGCTGCTCGGCGACGAGTTTAGCGCTGAAAAGGAACCGGCCCACGGCCCGCTCAAAGGGGTGGCGGATGTGGAGCACGACTATCAGCTCGTTGATACGCCCGGTAAGCGACAGGCGTTGATCGCGACGCTGTTGGAGCAGCCCGCGTTTTGCTTTGACTGCGAGACTAACGGCCTCGACGTCCGGCAATGCGACTTGATTGGGTTGGCCTTTTCGTGGGCTCCGGGCACGGGCCACTACGTACCGCTGCCGCAGGACCGGGCCGAGGTGCTGGCTGTTTTGGATGAATTCCGCCCGGTGTTTGAAGGAGCGAGCGAAAAGATCGGCCACAATCTCAAGTACGATCTCAGCGTACTCCGCTGGCACGACATGCGGGTAGAGGGGCCTTTCTTCGACACCATGCTGGCGGCGACCTTGGCCGAGCCAGAGCTGAGACGCAGCATGGACGAACTGGCCAAGAGTCTGCTCTCCTACTCGCCCAAGCCCATATCCGAGCTGATCGGCGAGCGCGGCGGTGAGCAGCTAACGCTCTTGCAGGTGCCGGTGGAGCAAGTGGCCGAGTACGCTTGCGAGGATGCGGACATTACCTTCCAACTCGCTGCGGCGCTGCGGCCGAAAATCGACGACATGGATCAGCAGCGCGTTTTTTACGAGATCGAAGTTCCGCTCCTGCCGGTACTGGTGGATATGGAACACGAGGGCATTCGTATGGAAAGCTCGGCTTTGGCCGCGCTCTCGCGGCAGTTTGAGGAGGCCATCGAGCAGGCTGCCGAGCGCGTCTTTGAGCTGGCCGGGGAGCGCTTCAACCTCAATTCGGGCAATCAGCTAGGGACCATTCTCTTTGATAAGATGGAGCTGGATCCCAATGCGCGGCGGACGCAGAAGACCGGCCAGTACCAAACCAGCGAACAGATTTTGCGCCGGCTGGCCAATCGCCACGAGATCGCGCGGCAGGTGCTCGAATACCGCTTGCACACCAAGCTCAAGTCAACGTATGTGGATCAACTACCCAGCGCAGTCTTTAAGGCCACCGGGCGCGTCCACACCAATTACGAGCAGCTCATGACCGCCACCGGGCGCATGAAGTCCGACCGCCCGAACCTCCAGAACATCCCCATCCGCAGCGAGCAGGGGCGGGAAATCCGCCGCGCCTTTGTGCCGCGCAGCAGCGACTACCTGCTCTTCTCGGCCGACTATTCGCAGATCGAGTTGCGGATTGCCGCTGCGCTCAGCCGCGACGAGGGGATGCTGGACACCTTCAACAGCGGCGGCGACATCCACATGGCTACGGCCGCAAAGATCTACCAAGTCGCAGAAGACCAAGCGACCCCCGATATGCGCCGCCAGGCCAAGACGGTCAACTTCGGCATCATCTACGGGATCTCTCCCTTTGGGTTAGCCGAGCGGCTCGACATTCCGCGCTGGCAGGCCTCTGAGCTAATCGAGCAGTACTTCGCCCAGTATCCAGGGGTGCGGCGCTATCTCGACGAGACTGTGGAGTTCGCCCGCGACAAGGGCTACGTCGAGACGGTGACCGGGCGGCGGCGCTATCTGCGCGACATCAACTCGCGCAATGCTACCACCCGCAAAGGAGCCGAGCGCAACGCGATCAATACCCGTATTCAGGGCACGGCCGCGGATATGATCAAGCTGGCGATGAGCCGCATCCATCGGCTGCTGCGCGAGGAAGGGTTCCGCTCGGCCATGCTGTTGCAGGTTCACGACGAACTGGTCTTTGACCTGCACCGGGACGAGGTGGAGACCCTACCGCCGCTAGTCGCACGCGAGATGCGCGAGGCTTTGCCGATGGAGGTGCCGATAGAAATCGAGATGGGCACCGGCGAGAATTGGCTGGAGGCGCACTGAGAGACATCGGAGACTAACGTATAGAAGCTGCGTTGTGGAATGAAGCGGTTGCTAAGGTTAGTCTTAATCATGTTCGTTAAATATCCTATAGTACCGAGGTTATCGTGGCCGAGAATGACAAAGCCTCCAGTTTACGTATAGACAAGCGTATCAAGTTCCTTACAGAGTTTCGGAAATACGTGCTCTGCTGGTATCAGGATAGGGGGTCCTCCGAAGAGCAGGCTAATCTGCGCAGGCAACTGAACAAGATGCTAATTCCCGCAAGAAAGGCGGTCATCGATGCAGGGGCGCTAAGACTTATGACCATTGGGCCTCCTCCTGCGGTAGGCGGGGTCGTCCCTCAGAATATTGATCCCTTTGAGAATTTTTTTCAAGAATTTTGGGGCATATCTCTCATAGGCACTGTGCTAGATTGCATAGATCAGGCTATTGGCGTCTACGAACAAGCTCTCGAAGATCCCGATCTCGTGAACTTCAAGTCTAGGGATGGTCTCGATATCGGGACTGCCATCGAACGGGCACTGCGACCTTCATTCCGCAGAAGCCAACCTACTTGTGAAAAAGAAGTGCAGGATGCGATCGAGAATATCCTGAATACACTTGGTGTTGTCTTTGTTAGAGATAAGGAAGTGGCTCCCACTGGGCCGAGGGCATCACGGCCAGATTTTACGGTCGAGTCAATGGATCTTGCGATTGAAGCTAAACTCACAAAGGAGGGCCATGGAGCACCTGCTGTCCAAGAGGAGATAAACGCTGATATCACAGCATACAAGACAAAGTGGAAACGGTTAATGTTTATTATCTATGACTTAGGTATAATTGATAATCCGCAGCAAATGATACGTGAGAATCAGCGCCTATTCGGTGTCTCTGTCTTAGTAATCAAGCACTAGCAAGGAATACTCAACACATGGTACGTGATGCATATAGGTAGCCCAAGCATGGCGATCTTAGTATTCGAAAAAAAACACGTTATAAGAAAAAGGAAGATATATAATGAAGGATCCTCAGCCTCTAGCAGAAGTATTTGGTCACTTACCCGCTGATTTTAGTGAAAAAGCAGAAAGACATAGAAAGAGAAGGCTCTGCCCTTTTAATAACAAAGTGCCGAATTGCACAAAAGATAAGGCCCAAGACCCTTTAGGCGTATGTAGTATAAATCATAATAGTTCACCTGTTATAACATGTCCTATAAGATTCCGTGAAGATTGGATCATTACTGACGATGCGTCTGATTTCTTTTTTCCTCAAGGTACTTTATGGACTTCTCTTACAGAAGTAAGACTTAACGATCGCTGCGGAAAATCAGCCGGTAACATCGATGTAGTGTTGATCGCCTATGATGAGGATGGCAAAGTTTATGACTTCGGTGCTCTTGAGATTCAAGCTGTTTATATTTCTGGGAATGTCAGGAATCCATTTAATTTTTACATGTCCGATTGTACGACTAACTCAAATATGGATTGGACATCCCAGCCCAAATTTCCACGTCCAGACTTCCTGTCTTCTTCACGTAAACGCTTAGCACCTCAGCTTCTTTATAAGGGAGGTATTCTACATGCATGGAAAAAGAAGATTGCAGTAGCATTAGATAAGAATTTTTTTGAGACGTTACCTCAATTAAAGGAAGTTGATAAATCTGAAGCCGAAATCGCTTGGCTAATATATGATTTAGACCTAACGGACGATTCCCGTTATACACTGAAGAGTACAAAAATAGTTTACACGAAATTTGTAGAAACGCTGGACACTATTACTAGTCCTAATGTTGGCTGCATTAAGAAATTTATGAATAAACTCCAAGAAAAACTTGATGAGAAAATTGAATTACCCCCAACAAATAAAATCATAGACAGTCCTATTGGAGGTTAATGATGGAATTATTTTCCTTATCTGAAAAACATGTTAGTCCAAAAGATAAAATTGTAAATGTCGCTTCCGTGCCTCAACGCAGTCCATTTAGATATCCCGGCGGAAAGACGTGGTTTGTTCCAAAGTTGAGGGAATGGTTGGCCAGTCAAAAACAAGTACCCAAAGTACTCGTCGAACCCTTTGCTGGCGGCGGAATTATCTCGCTGACTGCGGTCTGCGAGGGCTTGGTCGGATCAGTACTCATGGTTGAATTGGACGATGAAGTAGCTGCTGTGTGGAAGATTGTTGCTACAGGAGCAGCCGTAGAATTAGCCAATAAAATTTTGCGGTTTGAGATGAATACTGAAAATGCAGCACTGATACTCAATGAAGAGCCAAATTCATTGTTGGAAAAAGCATTTAAGACCATCATAAAAAATCGCTGTCTACACGGCGGCATTTTGGCCGCTGGTTCGAGATTTATGAAGCGGGGCGAAAGCGGCAAGGGAATTGGCTCACGGTGGTATCCAGAGACGCTCGCCAAACGATTGCGAACTCTTCATTTGGTACGCACCAAAATAGCCTTCCGGCACGCCGATGCGTTCGATGTCTTAGACGAGTATCAAAGCGCTGAAAGCACGGTATTTTTTGTCGATCCACCCTATACAGCCGGCGGTAAAAATGCTGGCCGACGCTTGTACAAACACTGCGCGCTAAATCACGATGTGCTCTTTCAAAAATGCATTCGTCTCAAAGGCGACTTTATAATGACCTATGACAACGCAATCGAGGTTCAGAATTTAGCAGAAAAATACGATCTACAAGCGAAGCCAATTCCCATGAAAAATACTCATCACGCCAAAATGACAGAGTTGGTTATCGGACGAAATTTAAATTGGATGGATGCGTAAGGGCATTCCTCGTAGTGTCCGATGACCCGACGAGATGACAACCGAGGTCAGCGAGATAGCAAAACACACAACAAAGAAAGGCACTGGCGACAATGGGTGAGCGCATTCGCGGCTTTGGCAGCGACAATCACGCTGGGGTCCACCCCGAGGTCATGGCGGCCTTACAGCGAGTCAACGTGGGGCACGTGCATTCCTATGGGGATGATCCCCACACGGATGAAGCCGTCGCGCTTTTTCGCGAGGTGTTGGGGTCGGAGGTGGAGGTTTTCTTGGCCTTTAATGGCACCGGGGCCAATGTTACAGCACTCACCGCGCTCACGCGCTTTTGCGACGCGGTGATCTGCTCGGACACCGCTCATCTCCACATCGACGAATGCGGTGCTCCCGAACAGGTGGCCGGCGTCAAGCTCCTGACCGCGCCCGCGCCCGACGGCAAAATTACCCCCGAGGGAGTCGCTGCCCACATTGCGGGTCGCGGCGACGAGCACCAAGTGCGTCCCCGCGTGGTGTCGATTACTCAGGCTACGGAATTGGGTACTGTTTATGCGCCGAGTGAGATTCGCGCCATCGCCGATTGCGCCCACGAGCACGGGTTGTATTTGCACGTTGATGGGGCGCGGATTGCCAACGCAGCCGTGGGTTTGGGCTTGGAACTGCGGGAGGTTACTGGGGACTGCGGGGTCGATGTGCTGTCGTTTGGCGGCACCAAGAACGGCCTGATGTTGGGAGAAGCCGTGGTCTTTTTTCAGCCTGAGTTGGCCGAGGACTATCGCCGCGCGCGCAAGCAGGGGATGCAACTGGCCTCTAAGATGCGCTTTGTCGCCGCGCAGTTTACGGCCTTGCTGACCGACGACCTGTGGCGTCGGAGCGCCGAACACGCCAACGCTATGGCGCAGGTGCTGGCCGAGCGAGTGCGGCCCATTCGCGGGGTGGAGGTGATTTACCCCGTGCAGGCCAACGCCGTCTTCGCCCGGTTGCCAGTGGATGTGATTCCCATTTTGCAGCAGGAGTTTTTCTTTTATCCTTGGAATGCCACGCGAGGCGAGGTGCGCTGGATGACCTCGTTCGACACCGAGGCAGAGGACATAGAGGCGTTTGCGACGTTGATTGAAAAAACCATGACAGAAAGGAATGCATCGTGATCATTGATACTCATACTCACTTCTACGATCCCACCCGGCCGGAAGGCGTGCCTTGGCCGCCGGCTGACAACGAACTGCTCTATCGCACGGTATTGCCCGAGCACCACCGCGCCCTCGCCGCTCCTGAAGGGGTGACCGGGACGGTGGTGGTGGAAGCCAGTGCATGGCTGGCGGACAATCAGTGGATTCTGGATTTGGCCGCTGATGACCCTTGGATTGTCGGGCTGGTGGGCCACGTCGATCCCAATCGGGAGGACTTCAAAAGCGACATCGACCGCTTGGCGGCAAACGCGCTCTTTCGCGGCATTCGCTGCGGCGGTGGGTATTTTGCCGACTTGGAGGCTGGGTCTTTTCTCGCCGACATGGAGCATCTCGTCGCACGGGACTTGAACCTCGACGCGCTGGTGGGGTCGGCGGACTTGGCCCAAGTGGTGGAACTGGCCCGACGGCTGCCCGAATTGCGCATCGTTATCAACCACTGTGGTGGGGTTGGAGCCGATGGCCGCGATCCCGATCCGGTGTGGTTGGACGCCATCGCCCAAGCGGCCGAGCAGCCGCAGGTCTTTATGAAGGTCTCGGCGATCATGGAGCAAAGCAGGGTAGAGCCGGTGCCGGAAGAGCTGGACTTTTATCGCCCGATCCTCGACGCCATGTGGGACGCCTTTGGCGCAGACCGCGTGATCTACGGCAGCAATTGGCCCGTCAGCGACCGAGCGGGGAGTTTCAAGGCCGCCATCTCCATCGTCAAAGCGTACTTTGGCGAAAAGGGCGTGACCGAGAAGTACTTTTGGCAAAACAGCAAGATCGCCTACAAGTGGCCAGACCGCTAAGGAGGCCCCCGTGAAATTCTGGATCTTCACCCACAGCGACCAACCCCTTGAACACTGGCTCGAAGGCTACCAGCAGCGCTTCGACGCTTGGGAAGAAGGCGGCGTCGAGGGTATTATCGTCGGTCGCATGCAGTTTAAGCAGGACGATGGTTCGATTATCTCCAGCTATCCGGTCAACCGGAGCTTCTACGCCGAGCACGGCGTCGAGCCGCCGGAGGAGCCGCCCCGCGATCTAGAAAAAGAAAAAAAGCTGCAAGGCATGATGGACGATGCAGCGGCGCGTGGCTGGCAGATTATGACTTTTGGCATGGGGCGCGGCGGGTTGGTCGGGCTAGAGGAATTGATCGCGTTCTATCCTCAGGTCCACGGCGTCATTATCGACGGCCCCGGTGAAAACCACTACGAGCTAGCGTTCCACCACGGCGGGGAGCTTTTGGAACTCCGGCCCGGCGAAGATCAGCTCTTTGCTGGCATGGGGGCCGATGTTGGGCGGATGCAGCGCGGCATCGACCATCTGCAGCAGGCTCTGTGTCGGCTGACGCCCCAGCGGGTGCGCTATCTCGCCCAAGGTGGCCTGTTTTCGGTGCTGAATTTGATCGACCTCGACGAGGATGGGTTGTATTGGTTACGGATGCGGCAGGAGAAGTCGCGCCGCTCTTGGGAAGACGCTCGCACAATCGTTGATCAGGCCTCGCGTAAGATCGAGCTGGGTGGGATTCCGCGTACGGCTGTTTTCTCTGGGTTGACTGGGCAGGATTACGAGCGGATGGCCGGGTACTTCGATTATATACTGCCCAAACACTACTACTGGCATCGCGGGTTTGACGGCCTGTACGGCACGGTGGCGCGCTGGGTGCAGACGATTGGGGAGTGGAATCCGGGGCTAACGGAAGAGGACGCTTTTGCCGTGGTGCAGGCGCTTTTTGGCATCAAATTGCCTGGGGTGCGGACGCTTTTTGACTTGGAGGCGGGTTTTCCCGACGAGTTTTTCAGCGAGGTCGTTTACGGGGAAACGCGCCGCGCCATAGAGGCGGCTGGCGATGACAAGGTGATTTGCTGGGTTTCGACTGGTCGCACGCCGCACGCTGGCGATCCCATGCCTGCGCGCGACCTGCTCGGCATTTTGCGGGCGTCCGAGGCGGCTGGGCTCAAGCGCTTCGTCTTTCATCCAGAGGTCATGGGCGCATCCGAGTGGCGGGTTTTGACGGAAATTTGTGGGACGCCGTGGGGTGAGGATCCGAGCGGGTATTGGCCTTCGGGCACCGAGAAGCCGGATGCTTTTAATGGGGGACGCAGGAAATAGGCACGTTGTAATGGAGAAACGCCCATAAACGAAGGAAAAAATAAACGTATGGCTACACCTAAGAGGGTGCTTGTTACAGGCGCAACTGGGCAGATTGGTTACATGACATACAAACGGCTGCAAGAACAACCGGAAAAGTACGATGCGTATGCACTCGACTACAAATTGGAGCCATCTGTTCGCGTTCCGGGGTCATGGACGCTCGAAATTCCAGACGAGAAATTCATCCTGTGCGATATTGCTGATTTTAATCAGGTCCGACGCGCTGTTGAAGGTATGGATGTTGTCGCACATCTTGCCGCGGATCCGAGCGGGGAGAGTTGGGAGAGTTTGCTGAACAACAATATCATTGGGACTTACAATGTCTTTGAAGCGTGCAAAGTTTCCGGCGTTGCGCGTATCGTCGCCGCCAGCAGCATTATGGTCTCGGAGGGACATCGCGAGCAAGAACCGTACAAGGCGATGATGGAACGCCGACATGCAGATATACCGGACAATGTAGAGATGATTACGCCCAATATACCTGCGGAACCGAGAGGTCTATACGCCTCAACCAAAGTGTGGACGGAGTCTTTGGCGCGAACCTACGCCCATCGTCATGGGTTGTCGTGTATCTGCGTCCGTATCGGTCAAGTCGAGCGCGATCGTCCTCGTCCGCCACAGGGTGCCGACATCTATGTGAGCCAACGCGATATTGTCCAGATATTCGAGCGGTGCATCAATACTGATGGTAGTTTGCGCTTTGAGATTTTCTACGGCATGTCGAACAACGACCTACGTTGGGTGGACATCTCAGATGCACAGCGAAAGGTGGGATTTGTACCACAGGATCGAGCGGAGGATAAGCACGACTATGACGCGTAACCAGTGGAAACCTATCTACTGAGGTTGACATCTGATTGTCTCTACACTGTGGAGACAATTGCGCTGGTCGTATGACCCGCTGGAGCATTGTCGTCTCCGAGGTGAACGCAAAATGGCAACAAGCTGTTGCCAAATTGAATTTCTGCGACAGCCTGTCGCAGAAATACCATGGGGACATAACCTATTGATTTTGAATAAAATACCAAGTTTTCTGCCCGCCGGTACTCGGCTTTAGTTACTGATATCATGCGACTACAAGGGAAACCAGAAACGGACAAGTAAATTTTCAGCAGGATCAGATATGAGCGACGAACATTTAGATATTATTGATACGCCGGACGGCTTGCTTGCCGATGTGCAGAGCATGATTGAGCAGACCCGTGCGGGAGTTGCTCAAACCGTCAGTGCAGGGATGACGAGCCTCTACTGGAGAATTGGCAAGCGGATTCAGAGCGAGATTCTCAAAGGACAACGAGCCGACTATGGAAAGGAGATTGTTGCGACACTGTCGCAACAAT
>JAJEEZ010000577.1:0-12724 GCA_022820705.1 Candidatus Latescibacterota bacterium
GTGCCGAGGATGGTGCCGCCCTTGGGCAAAATACCGGAAATTTCCTCCAATCCCAACGGCTCCCAGTCGCACTCCATCATCCCCTTCCAGCCTTTGAGAATGCCGCGAAAGCGGTATCGGTATGCAGTAATGCCCTTGCGCACTACAGCGCGAATGACGGCATTGAGACCCGGACAGTCGCCTCCTCCGGTCAATATGCCGATCGTCTTTTCGGCCATAATATTCGGACTCCTTGGCTCGCGGCCAACTTTGAGTACAGCTTGGAGTTTGGGGGATTCCAAAAATGTCTAAATGTAGGAATTTGTTAGAATTAGGTCAATAGATCGTCCGCGCCCGAGCGCGCCAAAACAACGGCCCACAGGCGGTCGCTCCCCACGGCTTGGGCACAGGCTACCACGGTCTCCCCGGTCGTCCACACGTCATCTACTATCCCGATTCGGGCACCTGCGGGCAGCGTGGCCCTGTGCTCAAAGGCATCGCGGAGATTGGCGCGTCGTTCCTCTGCCGACAAAAGAGCCTGCTGCCGCGTATTTTTCCGCCGCCGCACGACTCCGTAGTACACGGGCACGCCAAGCACGGCCCCCAACCCAGCGGCGATTTCCGCGCTCTGATTGAACCCGCGCTCCCGCTGCCGAGCCGGGTGCAAAGGCACGGGCAGCAAGCAGTCCAGCGGAGCGAGTTGCTCGGCCAAGCACTCCCCCATGCGCTCGCCCAACGCCCGCCCTAGCCGCACTTGGTTGCGAAATTTAAGCGCGTAAATGGCCTGTTGCAGCGCGCCGGTAAACGGCCCCAGAGAGACGACCTGTTCAAACGCACATCCTCCATCCTCGGTCTGAGGACGCGGGTGGCGCGGCACAATCTCCGCCCAGCACGACCCGCACAGCAGTGCAGCGGCCTCCTCAATGTCCGTTTCGCAAACCGCACAGTGCGGCGGATAGGCAAAATCCAACAGGGCATTACCCCACTTCTGTAGTGTTTCCATTTCGCCCACTCTCGTTACTCAAAGACCACGTCATCGGTGCGCTGTAGTGCGCTACGTATGACAAAGAAAAAAACGTGCCAACCCAACGCGCTGCTCGCTTCCTTGCGGACTTGCTATAATTCACTCCTTTCTCGTATTTCCGATAATTCCGTTACACAACTCACACTCCGAACAAAGGATCAATTATGTCCTTGCTATACGCGCTTCTCTTTCTCGCCGTAGCCGAGGCCCTTCCCGCGGAGTACAAACTACTCCACGGCCCGGACCCCAAAGACCCCATGCAGGCCCATATCTACCAATTGGACAACGGCCTGACGGTCTATTTGACCCAGAACACAGAAGAGCCGCGCTTCTACGCCGAAATCGCCGTCCGCGCCGGTTCCAAGCACGACCCCCAAGACGCCACCGGCATTGCCCATTACCTAGAGCACATGCTCTTCAAGGGCAGCCAAAAAATCGGCACCCTCGACTACGCAAAGGAGCAGGTCCATCTCGACCGCATCGAGGCACTCTACGAGCAGCACTTTGGCGAGACCGACCCGGAAAAAAGGGCCGCAATCTACGCCGAGATCAACGCTGAGAACCAACTCGCCGCGGCCTACGCCATTCCCAATGAACTTGACCGCCTCTACACCGCAATGGGCGAGCGCGGCCTCAACGCCCACACTTGGGTCGAGGAAACCGTCTATAAAGTGGAACTGCCAGCCAATCGTCTAGCGCAATGGGCCAAGGTCGAGGCCGAGCGCTTTCACGAACCCGTCTTCCGCCTCTTCCAAACCGAATTGGAAACCGTCTATGAGGAAAAAAACCGCTCCCTCGACAACAAGAGCCGCGTCATCCACAAAGCCGTGCAGGAGCAATTCTACAAGGTCCATCCCTATCGCATCACCACACTAGGCACAGTAGAGCACCTGAAAAATCCCTCGCTGGAGCGCATGTACGAGTTCTATCACACTTATTACGTGCCCAACAACATGGCGATTTTCATCTCCGGCGACATCGACATCGACGAGACCATCCAACTTATCGACCGCGAATTTTCTCTCTGGGAGCGCAGGGAGCTGCCCCAATTTCCCGACTACCAAGAGCCTGCGATCGACGAAGTGGAACGGACCGAGGTCAATTATCCCGGCGAGGAATACGTGCTGTTGGCTTTCCGCACGGCCGAGCGCTCGCACGAGGACGCCGAGACTTTGCAAATCCTCGACATGATCCTCGACAACGCCACGGCCGGGCTGATCAACCTCAATCTCAATCAGCAGCAGAAGGTACGCGAGGCCGGCTCCTACCCTTATCTACTCAACGACTACGGCGCCCAGTACTTGTGGGGCATCCCCAAACAGGACCAAACCCTTGAGGAAGTCGAAGCTCTGCTCTTGGAGCAGATTGACCTGATCAAGGAGGGGCAATTCGAGGATTGGATCATCCCGGCCATTGTCACCGATTTCAAGAAGAGCGTAAAGCAGGGGCAGGAAAACAACAGTTCTCGGGTCAGTTCCATGCGCGATTCGTATCTCGGGTTTGAGGAATGGAGTCACGCGGTGCGCGCCTTAGATCGCATGGCCGAGATCGAAAAGCACGACGTCGTCGAAGCCGCCAATAAGTACTTCAACGGCGCGCATGTCGCTGGCTACCGCCGCGACGGTGAGCAGGACATACCCGAGATCGACAAGCCGCCCATCGACAAAATCGACATCGACGCCTCGCGCCAATCAGCCTTTTTCGCCGAGGTCATGGCCATGCCCTTTGCGGAGGTCGAGCCGGCCTACCTCGTGCCCGAGCGCGACTTTACCACCCGCGAATTGGCGGGCGGCAGCAAGCTCTACTACGCTCGCAACCCGCTCAACGATCTCTTCGAATTTTCCATCGCGATTGACCTCGGCTCCCTAACCGAAAAGCGTCTGCCCGTGGCCCGCGAATTGCTCGACAAGTCGGGCACCCCGCGCTTTACCGCCGAAGAGTTGAAAAAGGAGTGGTACAAGTTGGGCACCGACTTTAGGATGAGCGTCAGCGACCAAGAGACCACGATTTCCATTGCGGGCCTCGATGAAAACTTCGCCGCGTCGCTCGCACTTTTGTCCGAACTGATGCACGGCCCGACTACGGACGACGCCACGCTTGCCGAGCTTCAGTCCATCATCATCGCGCGGCGCGACGATGCCCTCAAGGATCACCGCACCATCCACGAAGCTCTCTACCGCTACCACCGCTTAGGCGACATGGCGTACTACCGCCGAGTCCCCTCCAACGAGGAAGTTCGCGCACTGGGACGCCAAGAGCTTATCGACCTACTCAGCGGCTTGCTCTCCTATCGCCAGACTCTCAGTTACACCGGATCGCAAACCATCGAAGACGTACAGGCCATCCTCGACCAGCACTGCTCACTGCCTGAGTCCCCAGTCGAGCCGCCGCCCTATCAGGTTCTAGAGTTTACCCAGCCCGAAAAAACCCAGATCTACTTTTTCGACAAGGAAATGGCCCAAGCCCTAGTGAGGATCGAATACGTAGATGTGCCCTACCAAGCGGCGCTCGAGCCAGCAGTCGAACTGTTCAACGACTACTTCTACGGCGGCATGGCCGGCATCGTATTCCAAGAGATTCGCGAAGCACGGGCCTTGGCCTACTCAGTGGGTGCCCTCTATTTCAACGGTCGCGACAAAGCCGACTACAACTACATGGTCGGCGGCATGGGCACACAGGCCGACAAGACGCCCGAGGCGGTTGCGGCCTTTGCCGGCCTGCTCGACGACATTCCCTCCTCGCCCGAGCGCTTTGCCGCCGCCCAGCTTTCAGTGCTCAACAAGTACCGCACGGAACGGCTCGGCTTCCGCTCGGTCCTGGGAGCCGTACGCGGCTGGGAGCGCAAGGGGCTGACCGGCGACCCGCGCGCATGGCGCTTTGAGCAAATCCAAGCCAGCGACCTCGACGAAGTGCTCGAATTCTACCGCCAACACGTCCAAGGACGCCCCAAGCTGATTTCGATCACCGGCGACAAGAGCAAAATGGACTTAGAGGCTCTAGCAGGGCAGGGCGAGATCGTCGAACTGGGCTTGGAGGACCTGTTCGCTTTCTGAGTCCTATTGACAAAGCCCCCCCCACCGGCTAGCTTTTAAACAAGTTTTTGGCGGCGTAGCTCAGTTGGTTAGAGCAGTGGAATCATAATCCATGGGTCGGGGGTTCGAGTCCCTTCGCCGCTACCATATTTCCCGTCGCTAACTTTGGCGGTTTGCTGTGTAACACAAGCCTCCGGGGATCATCTCCTCGGGGGCTTGTCGCATAAGGCCCCTAGATGATGCGGGCGAGTTACAGCCTCAGCCCGTTATCTCCAACAGCTCAACCTGCCGCCCTTCCTTCCCCGC
Organism: Candidatus Latescibacterota bacterium; assembly: GCA_022820705.1. Classification (GTDB taxonomy): domain Bacteria; phylum Latescibacterota; class UBA2968; order UBA8231; family UBA8231. The sequence continues at coordinate 4,342 of JAJEEZ010000577.1, forward strand.
CAGATCCGCCGCCGCCAAAATTTGAACGCATTCCCTGCCGTCGTACATGGTGATCGGCATCTCCTCCCCGTTGGCTAGAGCGTCGAAGAATTTGCCGAACACGCTGTATCCTGGTGGGACGAAGCTGCGGTGGAATTCTGACAAGGGTTGCCAAGCTTCGGTTTCCCTTGTGTAGAGCATCAGCGTGGCTGGGTCGCCGAAATCCAGCCTGGTGGAGGGATGGTCGCCCCTGACCTGCACCAACGCGCCTTTATGACCGTAGATTTCGGTGGCTAGGGGCGCCCGAGTTTCCGTCTCGCTCGTATGGAGGGTTACGAGTGGACCATCGGCGTAGCGGAAGACGGCGGCATTGTTGTCCTCGACCGGGAGTCCTTTGACGCTTGAGACGCCTAGGGAAACGACGCTCTCGGGCATACCGAACATCCACTGCATCCAGAAAGCAGAGTGGGAGCCAGCGTGGTAAAGTGAACTGCGGCCTTCCGCATCCGCGTCGAACCATGGATCAGCGGGGTCGTTCTGGATTCTCTGCGCGTCGAAATCCTGGGCACTGTACTTGTCGTGCCCGTGGCGCCGCCGCACCTGAGTGATGGGTCCGAGCACACCGGAATCGACGATTTCCTTCATGCGCTCATGTGCAGGGGAGAAGCGCAAGTTGTGGACGGGCATGACCTGGACGCCCGCTTTCTCAGCCGCGGCGATCGCTTCATCTGCCTGCTCGGGGGTGCGGGTGAACGGCTTTTCGACCATGCAGTGTTTGCCCGCTTCAGCGGCGCGGATGATGTGTTCACCGTGAAGCTGGGTTTCCGAAGCAATGCCGACGGCATCGATGTCATCGCGGGCGAGAAGCTCATCCAAGCCGGGGATGAATTCGACGCCGAAGTGATCGGCCGCGGCCTGACCGCGCTTGGCGTCGGCGTCCCAGATTGCGATGAGATCGACGCTGTCGTGTTTCTGCGCGGCGTTGCAGATGCCGTGCGCGTGACCGAACCAAAAGGAGAGCTGGGCGAATCGGATGTTTGGCATGGTTGCTCCTTGTCTCTATCGGGACACTACCCCGACCTCCACCTTGTCTGCGAAGGGGGGCGGCTACGGTAATTTGTAGATCATACTCCCAATCGAAGCGGCTAGTGTCAAGGCTTGTCTTCGAGACCTTGTAACTGATACATTCAGACCCATGATCGACGAACTAGCACAGACATACGCGCACTATGTGGCCTTGCGGCGCGAACTCTCGCTGTGGGTCGAGCAGAGCACTCGCCGCGACGGGCCGGACCAAAACCACGGCGGCGAGGACGAGGCCAATTTCGCACTGGCCTTCTTTCCGCATTATCTGGTCAGCGGCGACGAGCGGATCGCGGTGCGGTTTCGCTCGCTGGCCAATGACCTCAAGACCTGGGTTAGAGCCGAGTGCTTGCACGGGTACGAACCCGAGGCCGAGGCCCACCACGGCACTGAGCCTTTTTTGTTGTTTCTGCCCCGCTATCTCGGACTCTTTCCCGACGACAGAGAAGCCGCCGCCCTGCTCGACGACGCAGCGCACCACATCGGCAACTGGATCGAGGATGTTCCCGCCTGGTACGACTGGACGCGCGATGTCTTCTTGAGCTACTGGATCGGCACGCAGACCGTCGGTGGGGCGCATGGCGATCGCGAGTTGGCCGAGCACTTCCGCTTCTTGCACATCGCGCTGGCCGCCTATCGCGTCACTGGCGAGGCGCGCTATTGCGACTGGGCACTGCGCTATGGGCGCAAGCGAGCCGAGCGGTTGCTAGCGGCGGACGGACGGATGCCCGTGTTGTGGGATCTGGACGGGCGTGGATTGCAGCCGGAGGATTTGCAGACCCGCGCAGAGCAAAAGATGGCCGGCAACAACCACCACATTGCCGGCGATCCGCTCGCTGGTATCGAAAATCTGCTGGCGTCGGGCGCGATCTACGCGCTGGGCGATCTCTTTTTGCTGGAGGGCGACGACATCTTTCGCCGCGCGGCAAAGAGAATCGTCGAGCCGCTAATCGGCGAACTGCTCGATCCCTGCGCCGACCCGGCCGCGGCCGCGCTCTCCTACTATCGCCGCACCTTCGCCGATTCTTCGCTGGACGACGCAATGTGCGCAGTGCTGGCGCGACAACCCGCCGAGTCGGAAGCACCGTGGGCGATGGTCTTTCCCCAAGAGCGAAGGCGTCGCGAGCCGGGGGTTGGCAAGCGCAGCGACATGATCTACTGGGGCCATTGGGCAGAAGATGGCTCGGTTCAGCCCTCGCGCGAGCCGAGCACCGCGGCATTGGCGTTAGGCTATCAATTGACGGGCGAGCGGACCATGGCCCGGCGGGCGCTGGGGGCGGCGGCGGCCAAATTCGCCATGGCCCGGCGGGTGTTGCGCGGCGGGCGCGAGCACGCCGATATGGGCGGGGCGATTTGCTCGGTGGCCGCGGGACACGGGCGCAATTGGGGCTGCGGGGCAGTGACGGGTTGCTACGGGCCGTTATTGATGGGCACGCGCGAGATACAGGGCGCGGTGGTGCCGCTAATCGAGTGGGCCGCAGGCCATCTGCCCGAGCAGATCCTGGCGCTTGTGCAACCGCCGGTCAGTGGATCGGGCACAGTGCTGTTTTACAATGGGGGCGAAAAACAGCAGGCACTGGAGTGGCGCATAGTAGGGGCGGCCGATTGGCAGCGCGTTGAGCTGGCACCGGGCGAGGTGCGGGAATACCCACTGGAGGAGTAATCATGCGCCTGTACACCTACCTGCTAAAGCTCCAACTGCTCAACGCGCTGGCCTACCGCTTCGAGTATCTGTCCTCCATCGGGCGGAATTTGTTTTTCCTCCTTGGGTCCGTCTTCATCTGGCGCACCGCGTATCGCGGGATCGACCAAGTCGCCGGTGTTACCGAGGCGCAGATGGTCACTTACGCCGTCGTCGCCGTGCTGATGAATGCATGCTTCACTATCAGCATCGACAACGTGCTCTTCAGCAAGATCCGCGCAGGTGAGATCGCGCTCGACCTAATCCGGCCGGTGAATCTCGTCTGGTACTGGATGACCGAAGATGTGGGGCGTTCACTAGCGGCAGTCACGCAGTTCGCCCTGCCCCTGCTGGCCATCTCGCTCCTCTTTGTAGCTCCCCCGCTGCCAGCGGGGATAGAAGCGTGGTTGCTGTTTCTGCCGAGCTGTGCGCTGAGCTTCCTGCTGCTATGGCTGCTTAGCATCCTGGTGGGCATGACGGCCTTTTGGGTCACTGACTTTGGGGATGTGAGCTCAGTGAAGACCAGCCTCGTCTTCGCCCTGTCGGGACGATTGGTGCCAATGTGGTTGTTCCCCGACCTCATCGCCGATGCATCGCGGTGGCTGCCCTTCCAGTACATGTTCCAAGCGCCGCTGGAGATCTACATCGGTCGCATCTCTGCCACAGAGGTCGTCCACATCCTCTCCGTGCAGGCCATCTGGGTCGCGGTCTTCGCCCTGCTCGTAGGTTTCGTCTGGACGCGCGCCCAGCGGCGGGTCTTCGTACAGGGAGGATAGGCGTGATCGCCGACGTGCGTCATCACTTGTCCGTTGCAGCCCTGTACGGCCGCCTGTCGATGCAGCGGGCGTTGGAGTATCCGTTCTCGCTGCTGAGCATCTGCCTTGGTCTGGGCTTCAACTACGTCTGGATTGGCGTCGCCCTGAAGGTGCTGGTCGATCGGTTTCAGCCGCTATCGGGATGGACCTTTTCACAACTCGCTTTCCTGTATGGGCTGAGCCTGATGAGCCGTGGCGTCATGTCTATCCTGTCATTTCAGTCGCGGCAGATCGATCGCTTTGTCACGCGCGGTGAGTTCGACTTGATGCTGCTCAGACCCCTAGAGATCACCTTCCACTTTTCTTGTAATCGAATCAATGTGGTCGGCCTCGTACATCTGGGCATCGGCACGGGCTACTTCCTCTACGGGGCCCGGCTGTCTGGCTTTGTCTGGACGCCGCTGCACGTCGCCGAGGTACTCCTCGTCATTGCCGGCGGAACCCTGATCTACTGGTCCTACCTCACCCTCATCAGCTCCATTGCGTTCTGGACCATGCGAAGCCAGCCTCTCGTGGACGCCAGTATGGAACTGATGGCGCGCGGCACGTTCTATCCGCTGACCGTGTACCCGTGGCATCTGCAGGCGCTACTGACCTTTGTGCTGCCCCTCGGCTTCATTGGGTTCTATCCTGCCTGCGACTTCCTCGGCCAGAGCGCGAACACTTCTCTGCCCCTCGATGTGGCCCTGTGGACCCCCGCTGTGGGCATCGCCATGCTCGTACTGGCGCTGACCGTTTTTGCCGCTGGCCTGCGCCGCTACGAAAGCGCGGGATCGTAGGCCATGGCGCATATAGAGTTAGAGAAGGTTTGCAAGACCTTCCACGTGACCCGGAAGCAAAAGGGGCTGGCCGGTGCGGTGAAGGGCTTGTTCCGGCCCGACCAACGTGAAGTACACGCGGTGCGCGACGTGAGCTTTGCGATTGAGCCAGGCGAGTTGGTCGGGTTCATCGGCCCCAACGGCGCGGGAAAATCGACGACGATCAAGATGCTCTCCGGCATCCTCTATCCCACGTCTGGGCGCGTCTCCGTCGTCGGCCTCTCGCCTCAGGAGAAGCGGCGGGCAGTCGTCCAGCGCATTGGTGCCGTGTTCGGCCAGCGCAGCCAGCTAAACTGGGACCTTCGCTTGGGCGAGTCCTACGAGCTGTTCAAGCGGATCTACCGCATTGCCGACGACGACTTTGAGCGGAGCTTGTCTGAACTTTGTGAGGTCCTTGGCATCGGCGACCTCCTCGACACACCGGTGCGGCAGATGTCCCTGGGGCAACGCATGCGCGGGGAGTTGGCCGGTGCCATGCTGCACGAGCCAGATATTCTGTTTCTCGACGAGCCTACGATAGGCATGGACATCGAGGTGAAAGCGGCGATTAGGGCCTTCATCCGCGACATCAACCAGCGCCGGAATACCACTGTGCTTCTCACTACACACGACCTCGACGACGTGGAGGAACTCTGCGAGCGACTCATCATCATCAACCAAGGACGCATCATCGAAGACGGGCCTCTGGCGGCGCTCATCGACTCGATCACCCCGCATCGGTATCTGATCGTAGAGTGCGATCCCGGCACTGGAGAACCGCTGGCTGGTTTCGCTCACGCCCACGCAGAGATTCTCGAACGGCGAGACAGCGTCGTCCGCATCCGCTTTGCGCGGAGCCAAGTGTCGGCGTCGGCGCTGATCTCGGAACTGTCAGCCCGCTATCCAGTGCGCGACGTGTCCGTCCAGGAGCCCGACATCGAGGACGTGATTCGCACGGTGTATGGGCGCGACGTGGAGAGCTAGACGCAACTACTTGGGGGTCGGCGTTTGTTGATAGGACAATCCCAAGCATTTATGTTTGGGGCACAGTGAACCGCCCATGATCCCCATAGACCCCCAAGCCCTGTCGGCGCTTGCCGCTCTCCTTGGCCCGCGCCTGAATGAAACCTCTGAGGTGCGCCGCGCCCACGCTGCCGACGCCTCGTACCACGCCCCGCAACCGCCGCAGGCCGTAGCCTTTCCCGCAAGCGTCGAAGAAGTAGCTCAAATCGCCCGGATTTGCACCGCGCACCAAGTGCCGATTGTGCCCTTTGGCACTGGCACGGCCGTCGAAGGCGGCATTGTCGCCGTGCGCGGTGGCCTATGCGTCGATCTCTCGCGCATGAATCGCATCCTCCGCGTCAGCGCTGCCGATATGGACGCCACAGTCGAAGCCGGCGTCACCCGCTACCAGCTCAACGAACACCTTCGGGCACAAGATACCGGCTTGCACTTTCCTGTCGATCCCGGTGCCGACGCCTCCTTGGGCGGCATGGCCGCCACCCGCGCTTCTGGTAGTGCGGCAGTTGGCTACGGCACCATGCGCGACAATGTCTTGGGCCTCAAGGCCGTCTTTGCCGACGGCACCATCGTCGAAGCGGGTGGACGTGCGCGCAAATCCTCGGCTGGCTACGACCTGACCGCCCTGTTAGTCGGCACCGAAGGCACGCTGGCCCTTATCACCGAAGTGACTCTGCGCCTAGCCAAGCTGCCGGCGGCTATCTCCGCCGCCGTCTGTCCCTTCGCCGACCTCGACACGGCCGTCGCCGCAGCCATCGACGTCTTGAGTGAGGGAATCCCCGTCGCGCGGCTCGAATTGCTCGACGAAGTGCAAATGCAGGCCTGCAACCAATACGCGGGCCTCGATTACGAAGTGGCACCAACGCTCTTTTTTGAATTTCACGGCACGGAAAGGGGAGTCGTCGAACAAGCGGAAACCGCCGGTGAGCACGTAGCTCGGCGGGGCGGCGGTCCCTTCCGCTGGGCCACGGCCGAGGGCGAGCGAGACCGCTTGTGGCAGGCGCGCTACGATGCCTATTACGCCTCGCGTGCGCTCCGCCCCGGCTCCGTGGGCTATGTAACCGATGTCTGCGTGCCGATTACGGCCCTCGCCCGCTGCATCCACCAAACGAGAGCCGCGCTGGCCGACCTCGACTTTCCCGCGCCGCTCTTTGGCCACGTCGGCGACGGCAATTTCCACGTCGTCTGCCTCATTGAACCGGGCAACGCCGAGGAACTAGTGCAGGTGCAGCGGCTAGGCGAGCAAATCGTCGAGTGGGCACTCCAAGCCGGGGGCACCTGCACCGGCGAACACGGCATCGGCCTGGGCAAAATCGACGCGCTCGAAGCCGAGTGCGGCCCGGGCGTCGAGGTCATGCGCCGCATCAAAAAAGCACTCGACCCGGACAATCTGATGAACCCCGGCAAAATCCTGCGCATCTGAAGCCGCCATTCCCCTCAACCTAGAGAGATCGCCATGAAAATCACCAACGTCGAATTCTTCCACCTCAATCCGCGCCTCTGCGACCGCTACCAAGGCCACGAGGTCCGCTTCTCCGGCATCGACACTCAGACCGTCTTCCGCGTAACCCTCGACAACGGCGTCGTCGGCTACGGCGACGAGCGCGGCCACACCTCGCTGTCCGAGGGGCAAGTCGCGGGCATGATCGACCAATCGCCGTTCAACTATGTCGCTGGTGCGCTCAGCACCGGCCTGATGGGCGCGCTGTACGACGCTATGGGCAAGGCCATCGAAGAGCCAGCGTACAAGCTGTTGGGCCAAAAGGTGCGCGACCGCGTACCCGTGGCGGCGTGGACCCGGCCCGCAGCCCCCGAAGACTTTGCCAGCGAAATCCAGCGCGCCGCCGGAGAGGGCTACACCATCTTCAAGATGCATTCAGCCGAACAGCACGACGTGATCGAGCAGACGCGCGCGGCCCAGGAAGTTGCGCCGACTGGCTTTAAGGTCCACTGGGACTTCAACCACAATCGGCCCTCTACAGCCGTGCTGCGCATCGTCGATGAATTGGAAAAATTTTCGGTCGTCGGCTTCTTGGAAGATCCGCTCTATCCCTACGACATCGAGGGCTGGCGTCTGTTGCGCTCCAAGACTTCCTTTCCGCTTTTGATGCACGTGCCGCAGCTCGGGGGCGGCCCGGAGATTCAGCGGGATGTGGCCGACCTCTACATGATCGGCGAAATGGGCATTGGCCAGTCCATCCGCCGAGGCTTGGCCGCGGCCGCCGCCGGCCTTTCGACCGTGGTTCAACTCACCGGCGGCACCCTGTGCAAAGCCATGGCCATGCACTTGGCCGCGGTCATTCCCAATGTCTCGCACTCGACCAACTTAGACGATCAGTACGCCGAAGATGTGACCGGAGGCCGCCTCGAAGTCAGCGAGGGCAGCACGCCAGTGCCCGAAGGACCGGGGCTGGGCGTAGAGGTAGATGAGCAGCTATTGGCAGAGCTAGCCGCGCGGCCCAAGAGCGAACTGCCGCGCCACGTCGGCGTCTTGCACCTGCCCGGCGGCACCACGTACTATACCCCGAGCATCCCGGCAGTCGAGCGGCTGACCGGCTTTGTCGAGGGCAATGTGCGCGGCGTGCGCACCGAGGTCTGGAACGACGATGGGTCCGAGGAATTCGCGCGGATTTACGAACAGGTGCAAAAAGCCGGAAAAGTCAAAGCCTAAGAGACCCTCTTAAATTTTACATCTGCGCCCATCTGCGGATAACTCACTAATACACATACATTCAGGAGAACGCCATGCTCGACCAACTCGCCTACCTCCGCAGCGCCCAGACCGGGCGCGCCTCGTCCTGGGAAGAAACCGGCCGCAACAGCGACGCTTGGTGGATCGAACCCGGCGAGAGCGCAATCCTCGCCGACATCAAAGGCCCCGGTCGCATCACCCACCTGTGGCTGACCCAATCCAGCCACTACCGAGAGTGCTTGCTCAAGATCACTTGGGACGACGCGGACCACCCCAGCGTGGTGTGTCCTTTGGGCGATTTCTTCGGCCTCGGTCA
>JAJEEZ010000052.1:0-3193 GCA_022820705.1 Candidatus Latescibacterota bacterium
GCCTTTGACCAGCCGCTGAATCGCCTCTTGGATATTCTTTTCAGTCGGCGTGTCGAGCGACGAAGTCGCCTCGTCCAAGATCAGGATCCTCGGGTCGTGGAGAATGGCCCGCGCAATGGAAATGCGCTGCTTCTCGCCGCCAGCGAGCTTGTCGCCCTGCTCCCCAGCTACCATGTCGTACCCGTCGGGCTTCTTGACGATGAATTCGTGGGCGTTGGCCGCGCGGGCCGCGCGCAAGATCTCGTCGAACGTGGCACCGGGCTTGCCGTAGGCGATGTTTTCGGCAATCGTGCCGTTGAACAAAAACGACTGCTGGGCCACCATGCCGATCTGCGAACGCAAGTCGCGTAGGCTGATTTTTCGGATATCGATCCCGTCGATGGCGAGACGACCGTGCGAGACATCGTAAAAGCGCGTGATTAGGTTGATCAGCGTGCTCTTGCCCGTCCCGGACTTGCCGACCAGACCGATCATCTCTCCCGGCTGCACCACCAAGTCGAGGTCGCGCAGGACGATCTTGCCTGGGTCGTAGCCAAAGGCCGCGCCCTCAAAGGCGACTTGGCCCTCAAGCGCAGGGACGCGCTGGGCGCTGGGATGGTCAAACGGCTCGGAGGGCGCATCGACGATTTCAAAGATGCGCTCGGCCCCGGCAAAGGCCCGCACCATGAAGCTGTAGAAATCGCCAAACCACTTGAGCGGGTGGTAGAGCATCCACAGATAGGCGATAAAGGCCATCAGCTCCCCCAGCGACAGCTCGCCGCCAACGATCTGCTGACCGCCGAAATACCACACGAAGAACCCGCCAAAACTCATAAAGAAGTTGGTCACCATAAAGAACACCAACCACGAGCGCTCGGCGCTGACGCTGATTTGGCGCAGGGCGTGGTTGCGCTGATCAAAGCGCTCGGACTCGCGGTGCTCTTGCGCAAAAGCCTTGACCACGCGGATGCCGGAGATCGACTCGTTGAGATGCGTCGTCAGTCGTGACCAGCGCGCCGACCAGCGGCCCCAAAAGCGCTGCAGGCGATTCCAGATCAGGCTTGAGCCAATGATAATCGGCGGCACCGGGGCCAGCACGTACAGGGTCAGCTCCCAGTTCATGTAGAACAGCAGCCCCAAGATACCGACGATCATCGCGGCATTGGAGACGATATAGGGCATGTCAAAGAGCAGATAGTCTTCGACCATTTCCGAGTCGTTGTTCATGCGCGAGATCAACGCGCCGACCTTGCGCTTGTCGTAGAAGCGCAGGGGCAGGTACTGGAGTGCCTTGAACAAATCCGTGCGCAAGTGCTCAATGGCGCGGAAGCCGACCCGGACGTTGAGCCAGCGTCGCACCACACCGACGCACCACTCGACGACGCCGATAACAAAGAGACCACCGACCAACCAGTAGAGTAGGTTGGCTTCCGTGCCGGGGACGAGTACATCGTCGATGAGATGCTTGACGATATAGGGCGGAGCCAACTCCAGAAGCGAAGACAACACGGTCAGGCCCAGCAACAAGGCTAGCTGAAATCGATAGGGCAGCATGTAGCCGATCAGGCGCTTAAAGGTATCGAATTTGGCAATGCAGACCGGGCATATCCCGCCTATTTCGGGCAGGCGGCACCCGCATTGCTCACAGTGCGTGCGGTCCAGCTCGTGGGGCAGGTTGAGGTCCTGGCCCTCTTTGAGCTGTTCGATCCCCTCGGCCACCTCGGCGAATTTGGACGCCAGTGAATTGGAATAATACAGATGCGTCGGTGCGCCCTCTTCGCGCTCCACTTCCAAACGCCCGCCACCGACGAGCGCCTCAATGCGGGCGGACTTGACCGCTTGCAGCGAAAACTCCTCGTCGCCGCTCGCGCCGTTGGGATCGAGGACCATCAGGCGCTTCGCCGTTACGATCAACCAGCGCTGCTCAAAGCGATCCTCGCCAGCCATATCCGTGGCAACCTGGATTAGGACTTCTTCCTCGCGGCCCTTGCGCGATTCGACTTTGGCTTCAATAGTGCGCGGCAGATTTTCCAAAAAGGTGGACATGGCTATTCCTTGATGGCGATGATCTCCGCCACTTCTCTTTGCAAATTGACCAACTCGTAAAAGGTCCCCTGCTTCGCCATAAGCTCTGCGTGCGTTCCCTGCTCGACGATGCGACCGTCGTCGAGCACCATCAGCCGGTCGGCGTTGCGCAACGTCGAAAGCCGGTGGGCAATGGCCACGGTGGTGCGCCCCTCGACGAGCCGCTGAATCGCCTCCTGAATCTGCAACTCGGTCTCCACATCGACCGAGGCCGTGGCTTCGTCGAGGATCAGGATGCGCGGGTTGTGGAGAATGGCGCGGGCGATGGAGACGCGCTGGCGCTCTCCCCCCGAAAGCCCGGCCCCTTTCTCCCCGACTTGGGTCTCATAGCCGTCGGGCTTGGCCATGATGAAGTTGTGGGCGTTGGCTGCGCGGGCGGCCGCCATGATGTCCGCAAAAGAAGAGCCGGGCCGACCGTAGCCGATGTTCTCGGCAATGGTGCCAGAAAAGAGCACCGGCTCCTGCAGCACAATGCCGATCTGCGAGCGCAAGTCGCGCAGATGAATTTTGCGGATGTCGATCCCGTCGATCGCAATGGACCCGTAGTCGACGTCATAGAAGCGGGCAATGAGGTTGACCGTCGTCGTCTTGCCGACCCCGGACTTGCCCACGAGGCCGATCATCTCGCCCGGCTGGATGTCCAAGTCAAAATCCTTCAGCACGGGCTTGCTCTTGTCGTAGCCAAAGGTGACGCCCTCGAAGCGAATGCCCCCTTTCATGCGCGGCACCCGCTTTGCGGTCGGATCCTCGTACGCCTCGGGCTGGGTGTCGATGACCTCGAAGATGCGCTCGGCCCCAGCAAAGGCCCGCGACATCCAAGAATTGACTTGGCCGAACCACTCCAAGGGGCCGTAGAACAGCCACATATACGAGTAAAAGGCCAGCAGCGTGCCCAAGGTCATTTTTCCGCCGAGGACTTGCTGCCCGCCGAGCAACCATACTACCAAGACGCCCAAACCCGTCAAAAACGTGATGGTAGCGAAAAACACGCCGCGATTTACCGCGGTCTTTTCAGCGACTTCGCGCAGCCGGCCGTTGGGCTTGGCAAAGGACGCTATTTCCCGGTCCTCTTGGGCAAACGCCTTGACCACGCGGATGCCGGAAAGCGTCTCCACCGTGCGCTCGGTCA